>CAJLZE010000044.1 GCA_905210995.1 uncultured Anaerotruncus sp. | reverse complement strand
GTGACGCACGCCGTTCGTGACAAAGCATACCCGCCAGCCGTCCAGAGTCTTCTCAGCCGACAGCGGAACGGAGGACGGAAAGAAAGATATCCTGTCGCCGCGGCGCATAAGTATGCGGCTGAGCGCGGGAGACAGCAGCGTGTGGTCGATCCGTCCGTCTGACGTGACGGCTCCGAGACCGCGCAGCTCGCCGCACAGCTCTGCGGCACGGGAGGCTGCGGCGTCGCACGGGATCTTCCCGCCGCGGTATGCAAGCGTGTATTCGCTGCCGGGCGCTCTCGCCGACTCGAGCAGCAGCACGCGCTTCCCTTCATCGGCGAGCCTTACCGCAGCGCCTGCGGCGGCAAAGCTGCCGCCGCAGAAAATAAAATCATATACGTATGTGCCGTTAAAGCTCATTTTACTTTTTAAGAACTGCGTTTATATCGGAAATATACTTTTCAAACTGCGGGCGTATCGTCTGGTACCTTGAGGTCCAGTCGGACGAATTGCTGTTTACAAGGTTGCGGAGCGTGGCGTTCGGGATCTTGCCGAGAGATTCGTTGAATATCCTGCCGAGGTCGAAGGTAACGCTCTCTCTTATGATGTCATACATACGGGAAGAAACGTGGTCCTTCGAATAACGGACCTTCATCGCGACCTCAAAGAGCTTGGGCGTAACGCGTCTGTATCCCTCGGAACCGAGGCATTCGAGAAGTGCTGCCGAGGCATCGGGATCGGAGGCGCTCACGGGGATGCTGTACATCGAGAACGGCATCGCCATTGTGGTTATGTAGTTTTCCTGAGATTCGTCGTACTTCGGCACGGGCAGGATTCCGCAGTCGATATTGGTGTTGGCAAGAACATTTTTGCACACGCGGACACGCTCGGTCATAAAGAGCGAGCGCCCCTCGGAGAATATCTTCTGCTGCATTTTTCCCGCAGCGCCGTTCTGACCGGCATAATACCAATCGTCGTTTGTGGTGAAGTTGTTTACGAGATACTCGAGCATCCGCTGAGTCTTTTCGGAATAATAGCTGTCGGACACGGTGAGAAGGTCGTCGCTGTTCTTCTCGACGCTCTTTATGCCGACACTGCCGAAGAGGCAGTCAAGGTGCAGCCAGTATGTTGCATAGCCGTATCTGTCGCCGTCGCTCTTCTTGCCGTCGCCGTCAACATCGCTGTAAATGCCCTTAGTCATCTTTTCGAATTCCTCAAGCGTCCATTTGCCCGAGGACACGAGCGTGTTGGGGTCGGTGAGTCCGAATTCGTTGAGATATGCCTTGTTGTAGAATGTGGCATACATCATATAAAGCAGGTTGGTCGAAATATCGCCCGTCGCAAAATAAAGGTGATTGTTGAGAGTGGACGTTCCGATAAGCTCGGAGGGCCACCAGGGCATATCGAGGTCGATGTGCTCGAGAGTCAGCAGGTCGGCGGAATATCCGTTGTACGCCAGCGTTCCGGCGGTCGAGCTGTATGAGCCGACAAGGTCATACTGCGGGTTACCCGACTTCATATCGGTCTCCACCGCTTTGACGAACGCAGCTATATTGCTCACATTGCCGGGAATACCGATATACTCGATATTGCATTTGAGGCGTTCCATAGTGCGTGCGTCGCGCGCGACTATCGCTTCGTCAACGAGGTCGCCGTTCGGGTCCTTCACGTCAAACTCAACGTGCTCGGCGTCGCTCCAGTAAAGTATGCGGAATGTTCTGCCGCCCATATCGAGCGTGCCGAGGTTGTCAAGACGGTAACCGTTCTCGTCCACAGGCTCGGTGGCGGGTGCCTCGGTCGATGTACCGTCGGTCGCGGCAGGTGCCGCGGTGGTTCCCGCGGGATCGCCCTGATCCTTGGCGCAGGAAACGAACGACGCGGCAATTACAAGCACTGCCGCAAAAAAGCAGAGGATTCTTTTCATTTTATCACATTTCCTTTCGGGATATTGTTGATTTTAATTATAAATCTTTTTTTCATCCCTCTCGCCCTTCCCGGATTGAAAAAGTTCCACTTTTGTGCTATACTTGATGCAGAAAGACAAGGAGACGCGAAATGCGATGGAAAGAATATCCGAATACACCGTATACCATTCGGGGAATATACAGGCACTGCGCTGCACCGTGCAGAAGGTCACTCCCGCAGCAGCCGCGCCGCATCCGATATCGCCCGAAATGCTGCGCATAGTCCGCATCGTCTCGGGTGCGTGCACGTGGGTGATCTCGCGGCGTGAATATCGCGTGGGCGCGGGAGACATAGTTATCCTCAACAACACCGAAAAAAGATATCAGACCGGCATTTCTCCCGACGCTCCCGTCATACAGGAGGTCGTCAGGTTCATGCCCGTGGCTTTTTCGGATGTTTCGGCGTGTTTTCCGCTGTTTTTTTACCGCGGCACGGGATTATCGCACGTTTTTACTCCAGGCTGCGCGGGATATGACCGCCTTGCGGAGGTGATGTCTCTTTTGCGCTCGGAGGCTGATTCCGCGGGATATGAAAAGGATTCGGCAATGCTTGCGCTCGTGCGCGTGCTGATAATCGGCCTTTACCGCTCGGCACTGGCAATGGGGCGTTTGCCCGAAGCAGCACATGGCGCCAAAAGCATACCGAACGCCGGGAGCTATCAGGTGGTATGGGAAGCGATAGTGAACATCAAGGAGCATCTCTCTGAGGACATTTCGGCAGCGGGACTTGCCGCCGACGCGGGAATGAGCCGTTCGCACTTTTCGCGCATTTTCGGCGCGGTCATGGGAATGACCATTCCTCAGTACATACGTCTTCTGCGCCTGCGCGCGGTGCGCGAGCTTACCGAATCGCAGGGGCTCAATATCCTCGAAGCGGTATACGCCGCGGGTTTCGGCAGCACCTCTGCATACTACAAGGCTCTGCACGAGCTCGTGCTGCTCGACTGATCCTTTGCTTTCCCGCACTGTTTTGCGGATTGGTATTGCATTTTTTGCCGAACGGTGGTATCATGTTATGCGATCATATCGGCGTGAGGTCAAACTATGAAGTCCCAAAGATGCAAGCTCGGCAAAGAAGCCGGGAGGCTGTTTTCACTCTGCTTTATTGCATATATGTTCTCGTATTTCGGAAGATACGACTTTTCCGCCTGCCAGAACGCCATGATGACCGAGGGTATCATCGACCTTGCATCGGCAAGCCTCATGTCGTCGGCGTATTTTATCTGTTACGGCGCGGGGCAGCTCATAAACGGCGCCATAGGCGTCCGCGTTTCGCCTAAATACATGATAGCCTGCGGGCTTTTCGGCGTCGGCGCGGCAAATGCACTGATGGGCATCTGCCCGTGGCGCGCGGGGCTCGTCGTGATATGGGGACTCAACGGCATTTTCAACTCCATGCTCTGGTCTCCGATAATACGCGCCTTCAGCGAGTGGCTGGATGAGCCGTCAAGACAGCGTGCGGGAGCCGATATATCGCTCACGATCCCTCTCGGAACGGTGGGAAGCTACATAATCCCCTCTTTGGCACTTGCCGTGGGAAGCTGGCGCGCGGTATTTTACATAACCGGCGCGCTCATAGCCGCCTGCGGCGTCGTATGGCTCGCGGGGCTCGGCAGTCTTTCGGGATATATCGCCAAAATGGATGAAAACGCCGCCGAGGAACGCAAAAAACGCGCCGCGGCGCCCGGACGCAGCACGCGCGGGCTGACGCCCGCCGTGTTCATTGCAACGGGACTGCCTGCGGTCGCCGTTGCAGCCGTGTTCAACGGCGCGCTGAAGGAAGCGGTCATACAGTGGATACCGCAGCTTTTCGTGAGCCGCTTCGGAATGTCGGATTCGACGGCGGCGCTCATTGCCACCTGCGTGCCGCTGCTCGGCATTGCCGGACCGTATCTTGCGATATGGATAAACGGAAGGTTCACGCACAATGAGTGTTTCACCGCCGCCATGCTTTACGGCATCTCGTTTACGGGACTGCTCATCCTGTCGCTGACCGGGCTTCACCGCACCCTGCCGTCGGTCATACTGATAGCTGTCTCCGTTGCCGCTATGTGGGGCGTCAACACCGCGTTCCTCACATATCTTTGCTATCACTTCGGCGGGATGGGCATTTCGTCGGCTGTCTCGGGCACGCTCAATTGCTTTATTTTCTTCGGCTCCGCACTTTCGTCCGAGCTTTACGGGAGATCGGGCGCCGGACTTGGGTGGACAGCAACGGTGTACATATGGTGCGCCACAGCCGCGGCAGCCGTTGCCGCTTCGGTCATCGCCGGGTTCGTGTGGAACAAAAAGAAGCCGGAATAAAAAATAAAAAGCAGCATATCGCCGCCATGTATGCGGAGATATGCTGTTTTTTCTTTTATCGGGCTTATTTTCCCGTGAAAAACTCCGTCATTGCCGCGTTTGCCCGTTTTGCCGCTTCGGTCTCGGGAAGCATGGCAGCAAAGGCGTGCGGAAGCTTTTTCTTTTCGTCGATATCAAGGAATGTGTATTCGGCTCCGCTCTTTTCGAGCGCGGCGGCAAAGCGGCGGCTGTAATTGCGCAGGAAATCGCCGCGCGCCGTCACGACAAAGCAGGGCGGCAGACTTTTCGTGATGTCGGGCACATCCGGAACGGCGTACTTTTTGAAGAACGGGTCTTTTTTGCGGTCCTTGCCGTAAATCAAAGACGGGAGGAACAGTCCGACCTGATCCGGCAGCGTTGTGTAGAACATACCGCTCTGAAGCCCCAGCGCCCTTATCGGCGGCGTGACGGGCTCCACGCCTGCGGCGCGAGCCATATCGGCGTTTTTTTGCATTGCGGCGAGATAAACGCAAAGATGAGCGCCCGCGCTGTCGCCGCAAAGGAAAAGGCGCGACGCGTCTCCGCCGTATTCACCGGCAATATCGGCTATCCTGTTTATGCACGCTATGAGCGCACGGAATATCCCGAAAATATCGGTGTCCGGCACGAGCGGATATTCCGGGCAGAATACCGCAAACCCGCGGCGGCATATATCGGCGGCAAATAGCCTGTTCGCCTCCTTTTTGCCGAGCAGAAAGCCGCCCCCGTGTATATCAACGAGCACCGGCAGCCTGCCCGGTGCATCCGATGGTCGGTAAATGTCCATCATATGGCACGCTGCGCCGTCGCCGATATAATCGACATTTTCCGTCGGCACGACGTCCCGCGGCAGCGGATTTTCGGCATTGTGCTTCGTCATCCAGCTCTCAAGCGCCGCTTCTTTCTTTGTCGTCTCGGTCATTATCATCTTTTCAAGCATGGTATCCTCCGCGACATTATCATTGCTTATTGCAGCAAAGCTGCCGCGCCGTGACGCGGCAGCTTGCCGGATAAATTATTTGAGTTTGATGTTCAGCACCTGCTCAACGGGGCGGCAGCAGTTCTTTTTGAGCTTGCCGGCAGCCTCGACCTCATCGTAGTTGTAGATGGGATGAGGGCAGAAATCGTGAATGTCATATCCGGGATTGACCGGCTTTGCCCAGTGCACGGCATTGTTTATGATGCGCTGCACATAGGGGTTGTGGAAGGACGGGCAGGTCTCGTGGCCGGGCTGGAAGTAAAACACCTTGCCCGCATCGCGCAGGAAGGTCATGCCCGCGCGGAATATGTAGCCGTCCTCGTACCATGAGCCGAAGATGAGCTCTGTCGGCTGCGGGATGAAGAAGGGCTCGGCGTAAAGCTCCTCTTCCTCAATGAAGAAGCTCTGAGGAATGCCTGCCGCAATGGGGTGCGTGGGAAGCAGATTCCACATTATCTCGCGCTGATTGCGTCCCCACTGGAGATTGCCCGTGGTGCCGAGTATCGCGCGGAAGGGCTTGGAGTGATGTGCGGAATGCAGACCGATAAAGCTCATCCTGCCGAGCAGAACGCGGCGCTGTATCTTTGTCACCAGCTCGTCGTTCACTTCCTTGTGAGCCATATGTCCCCACCAGATAAGCACGTCGGTATCGTTAAGCAGCGAATCGGGCAGACCCTGCTCCGAATCGTCAAGCGCGGCAAGGCGGATCTCAAGCGTCTCGTCCTTTGAAAGAAAATCGCCGATGGTGGCATGAATGCCGTTGGGATAAAGGGCTTTTGCCGCAGCATCGGTCTTTTCGTGTCTGAATTCGTTCCAGATAGTTACCTTGATCTTTTCCATTGGGTATCTCCTGCCTTTTTATTTTGTAATATTATTATAAGACAACTAATGCGTTTTTTCAAGTCATCTTTAGCGGAAACAGGGACAAAAATTGATGTGCCGTGCCGTCAGACGGTTATCATCATGCCGTCATATGCAGGTGTTACATCAAGGTGCGCGAGCTGGCGTTCAAGCTCCGCATGGCTGCCGTGCAGCGTCCTTGCCATGTGCGAGGTATAATACCTTGCATCGTCTGCCGGGCCGTGCTGTGCGCGCATGGTCTCGAGCATGATCTCTATCATCGGGATACCGGTGTGACCGAACATACGGTCGTCGCCCGGACAAAAGCCGAGCGTGCACTCGAATATCACCGCATTCGGTCGTTCCTTTTTGATACGGAGCCATGTGTCGTACATTATCCAGCCTGAGTCAAGCCCGTAAAAGAAGGATCGCCCTTCCCGTCCGATAATGAAATTGAGCGTGTTCTCACCCGGAAGATAGGGACCGTGATTCGAACGGCACGGGATGATCTCATACCCGTCCGGCGTCGTGACGCTCTCAAACGGGGTGAGGCGAACATAAGTCACGCCGGTCACGCCCGCATCGGTCAGCTTTTTTTCGACCGCGGGATCGCAATATACCGTCAGCTCTCCGTCCGTCTCTGCGGCAAGGCGCATAACGCTCCCGGCGTTCAGATGATCTCCGTGCGAATGCGTTACCGCGACAGAGCGGACTTTGCGGAAAAGCTCCGGCGTGCCGTTCTTTTCGGCAAAATCGAAAATGTGAGGTCCGGGGTCGATCAGCAGCGCTCCGTCAACGAGCGCCGACGAAAAGCGCCTGAAGAACTCGCCCTCAACGCGCTTTGAAATGTTCCAGTCGGCAGCTCCGGTGCCGAGAAACAGAAGCTCCATGTTACCCTCCTAAATTTATGTATTGTATGAATTCAGTCGATAAGCCCCACGCGGCGCATTTCTTCTTCTTTGACCGTTCCGCCCTCTGCGATAAACCGCTTTGCGGGAAGCAGATACGGGTCGCCGAGGATCGTGTATCCCCCCGACCTGAGCACCGAGATGAGCTGCGTGTTTGACGTTATCGGCGCATCGGTCACGATGCCGCCCGAAACGAGCCCGTTGCTCGTTCTGTGATAGTCGCTCCCCGACGTCCTGATGAGGTGAGGATATCTCTCCGCCCACCTGAGCGCGATGTCGTTGCGCGAATCATGCCCCACGGCACCGTTGTAGACTTCGATGCCGTCAAGCAGGCGCGGATCGCTTATCCGCATCTCGTTGCGGAAGGGGTGAGCCTGAATGAGCAGAAGCCCCGCCTCGTGCGTTCTTCTCGAAAGCTCGGCAATGTCGATATCCATTATATCGGGATTGGCATACAGAAAATCGCCCGAGTCGCCGTATATCTGATAATCGTTATCATCGGTATTGAGCCTCAGCTCGCAGCCCTGGATCACAAAGAGCCTGTCGCCCGCGGCTGCGCGCAGAGCCTCTGTGCCGTCGAGAAAGAAATCCACACGCTGTGCGTGAGTGTGCCCGCGCCTGTCGCCGTGCTTTTTGTTGTTGAAGGTGAAGCGCGAAAAATGGTCTGTCAGCACGACCGTCGTATAGCCGTGCGCAAGGTATGTTTCAACTATCGTCTCCGGTGTGGCGGAGGCGCATTTTGACACTGTCGTTGAGTGGCAGTGCAGTTCGGTCTTGAAATTCAATTTATTGCCTTTCTTCTGCTGTGATAAATATATCATACTACTTTTTTGACCTTAATGCAACAAAAAACGCCGAATTGTCCCGCAAAAACTTGTAAACAGCGATTGATTACGGCTGTGTTATGTGGTATAATTGCCTTACAGGAGATCGAAAGGAAAGGTATTGCGATGACTCACAACTTCAGACTCTGCGCGTTTGCCGACGAAGCGTCGCCGCAGCTCGCCGGGCAGACCGACGCGCTGACGGCAAACGGTATCGGGCTTATCGAGTTGCGCGGCATCGACGGCAAAAACGTCGCGTCTCTTACCGCACGCGAGGCGCAGGACGTCAGAAAAAGACTTGACGCCTCGGGCATCTCGGTATGGTCGATAGGCTCACCCGTCGGAAAAAGCAATATAAGAGACGACTTCACCGCCGCACGCGACGAATTCATGCGTGTGTGCGAAACGGCTGAGATCACCGGCGCAAAGTGCATACGCCTCTTCAGCTTTTACGGCACCGACGGCAGCGGCAGCGCTTTTGACGAGGTGTGCCGCAGACTTGATGAATTCATGTCCTCCGCACGCGGGTGCGGTGCGCTCCTCTGCCACGAAAACGAGAAAAAAATATACGGCGACACGCCCGAGCGCTGCCGTATGCTGCTTGACGCTCTACCCGGGCTTTCGGCGGTGTTCGATCCCGCCAACTTTGTACAGTGCGGCGCCGATCCGCTCGCGGCATGGAAGCTTCTCGGCGACCGCGTATACTATGCACACATAAAAGATGCGACCGCCGACGGCAAAAATGTTCCCGCCGGCTGCGGCGTCGGGTGCATCCCCGAGCTTCTTCCCCTCTTCCGCGATGCGGGCATCGACGTGCTGACTCTTGAGCCGCACCTCACCGCATTCGTCGGGCTTTCGGCGCTTGAGGACGGAGAGGAGCATCACGTCGGCGGGCATCTGCAATTCGCAAATAACCGCGCGGCGTTTGACCATGCGGTATCCGCACTGCGCGGACTGCTTGAAAAATGATCCCCGGCGGAAACGGGATTTTATCCGCCGGTAATGATCACCCGGTAATGATCACTTTATAAAAGAAGAAAGGTTACGGTAACAAAAATGATAATCGGAGCACAGCTTTACACACTCAGAAATCACTGCAAAACCCCGGAAGACCTCGCAGAGACGATAAAGCGCGTAGCCGACATGGGCTATACCGCCGTTCAGCTTTCGGGAGTATGCGATTACGACCCCAAATGGATGAAGGATCTTCTCGACGAATGCGGCATCATCGCACCGCTGACGCATTTCAACTATGACAGGATAATGCAGGACACCGAGGCGACGATAGAGTTCCACCGCGTGTTCGGCGCCCCATATATAGGCATCGGTTCCATACCGAACTTCAAAAAGAGCGGCTGCGACCTTGCGATATACGAAAAATTCATTGCCGACGCCGTTCCCGCCGCAAAGAAGATAAAGGACGCGGGCATGAAGCTGATGTATCACAACCACAACATGGAATTTATGCGCCTCGCGAGCGGCAAGCTGCTCATCGAAGACATATGCGACCGCATACCCGCCGACGAAATGGGCATAACTCTTGACTGCTACTGGGTGCAGGCAGGCGGCGGCGACCCCGTGCAGTGGATCGAAAAGCTCCGCGGCAGACTCGACTGCATCCACTTCAAGGATATGTGCTGGAGTCCCGCCGACCTTGCCATACGCATGGCGCCCGTCGGCAGCGGCAATATGAACTATGAAGCCATCGTCCGCGCATCCGAAGAAGCGGGGTGCAAATATGCCTTTGTCGAGCAGGACCGCTGCTATGAGGACGACGACTTTGAATGCATGAAGAGAAGCTACGACTACCTTGCTTCTCTCGGCTGCAGATAAAGGAGACGGCAGATGGCAGAAAAACTGACGCTCGGCATAATCGGCGCCGGCAACATGGGCTCAAAGCACCTCTCGAACATACTTGCGGGCAAGTGCCCCGAGATCGAAGTCACCGCCGTTGCCGACCGTGATCCGGCAAAGCTTGAGGCGGTACACAAAACGCTCGGAAAAGCAAGAGAAAACGGAGCGGACGTTTCCGACATCGCCTGCTTTGCCGAGGGCAGTGAGCTGATATCGTCGGGAAAGTGCTCGGCGGTCCTTATCGCCGTACCGCATTATCAGCACCCCGAACTGACCGTGGAGGCCCTGCGCGCGGGACTGCACGTAATGTGCGAAAAGCCCGCGGGAGTGTATACTCTCGACGTGCGCCGCATGATAGCCGAGGCCGACCGTCACCCCGAGCTCGTGTTCGGCATGATGTTCAATCAGCGCACGAACCACGTTTACCGCAAAATGAAGGAGATCATCGCCTCCGGCGAGCTGGGCGGGATACGCCGCACGAGCTGGATAGTCACGAGCTGGTACCGCCCGCAGTTTTATTACGACTCGGGCGATTGGCGCGCCACATGGAGCGGCGAGGGCGGCGGAGTTCTGCTCAATCAGTGTCCGCATCAGCTCGACCTGTGGCAGTGGATATGCGGAATGCCCGCAAAGCTTGAAGCCAAAATGTATTTCGGCAAGTGGCACGATATAGAGGTCGAGGACGACGTGAGCGTGTTCTGCGAATACAAAAACGGCGCAACGGGAACATTCATCACCTCAACGGGCGACGTCCCCGGCACCAACCGCTTTGAGATAGTCTGCGACGGCGGCACGCTGCTGACCGACTCCAAAAAGCTTTGGGTGACAAAGCTCGAGGTGCCCGAGTCGGTATTCACCAAGCAAAACCGCACGGCTGCGTTCGGCGCGCCGAAGTCGGAAAAGTACGAAGCCGAAACGGACGGCAAGAATCCTCAGCACGTGGGAGTGCTTAACGCCTTTGCGGGCGCCGTCCTGCACGGCACGCCGCTCGTCGCGGACGGGCGCGAGGGTATAAACGGACTTATGCTCTCAAACGCCATGCACCTCTCCGCATGGCTCGGCAAAGAGGTCTCGCTGCCGATAGACGAGGAACTGTTCCGTGTCAAGCTTGGCGAGCATATAGCGACATCCAAACGAAAGACCTCATTTGCCGGATCGGTCGTCTCGGACACCGAAGGAACGTACTGAGGCAAAAGCCTCTGCGCATATATCACAATTACTTTTACAAGGAGATCAGAATGACATGAAAAAAACAACTGCGCTTCGTGCGCTCACGGCGCTTCTTTCTCTCATGATGCTCTTCTCCGTTCTTACTGCCTGCACAAAGCCCGACGGCGGAAACGGCGAAGATCAGTCGTCATCGACGACAGATACCGCAACGACCGATACCCCGTCAAGCACCGATGAAAACGGTTTTCTGCTTGACGATATCCCCGAGACCGTGAATTTCAACAATTCGACCGTCCGTTTCCTCGTCTGGAGTGACGTCGAGAACCCCGAATTCGAGATCACCGAACAAAGCGACAACGCAATCGACAATGCGATATACACACGCAACAAGACGGTGGAACGCCGCCTTGGCGTAAAGCTTGAATTCGATGCCATCCCGGGCAACTACGGCAACCAGAAGAGCTTCATCTCCGCAGCGGAATCGCGCATCTCAGCCGGTTCCACCGGACCGCACATAATGGCTGCCTATTCGCTTACGGCTGCCGGGCTTGTCGCCAACGGCCTCACATATAAGCTCAACACGCTCGACACTCTTGACTTTTCAAAACCGTGGTGGCCCGACCGCCTTGTGTCCGAGTCGAAAATAAACGGCAACATCTATCTCTGCTCCGGCGATATCTCGACCAATATGCTCCACAAGATGCACGCCGTTTTCTTTGACAAGGATATGTGCAACAACCACGGATACAGCGCCGATACCCTTTACGCGAACGCGCTCGAGGGCAAGTGGACGCTCGACGACCTCTTCTCAATGACCGCAGAGGTGTACGAGGATCTGAACTCCGACGGCAAGAAGGACCGCGACGACCTGTTCGGTCTTTACATCTGCGACAACTATTTTGACGTATTCTACTATGCCAGCGACCTTCTCATAGTCGACCGCGACGCGGACGGCAAGCCGAAGATCTCAGACGACTTCACGAGCGAAAAAGCCGTGACTCTCGCAGACAAGGTGGGCAACTTCTTTGCGAACCGCAACGGCGCGTTCTTCATCACCGACTTCACCGAGAGCGGACATATGTCCGACGGCAAGGCAATGATGATAATCTCGCGCTGCGACGTGGCGCTCAAAAAGCTGAGATACTCCGATAAGCTCGTTTACGGCGTGCTGCCCGTTCCGAAGTATGACAACGACCAGGAAAGCTATGTTTCCTGCCTTGCGTTCCCCTGCTCTCTCTACGTTGCGGCAGCAAACATCGGCGACGATGCCCCGATGGTCGGTGCGGTGCTTGAAGCGATGGGCTCCGAGGGCTACCGCAAGATAACCCCCGTGCTTTTCGAAGCTACCATGAAGACCCGCTATGCCAGCGACGGCAAGATGGCAAATGTCTACGATATAATCCGCTCGTCGGTAACGTTTGACCTCGGCAGAATATTCTATTCCTCCCTCGGCGAGGTCAACAACGTATTCCGCCAGGCTTGCTCGGGCAATACGGGATCCTATATGTCCGTTGCGACCGGCAGACGCAAAATGCTCCAGCAACTGCTTGATAACCTTGTAAAAGACATAGGATAAGCGGCATAACGACAAAAATACCAAAAACGCGGACCGGGCGCTGTCGCGTCCGGTCCGTAAGTTTCGGCATTCGTGTTATTTCTTTCTCTTTTTCGTGATGCAGAGCGCGCCTGCCGCGACTGCGATCAGCGCCCACGCGCCGACGAACGAGCCGCAGCCCTTCTTTGCGGGTGCTGCCGTCGTTTCGGGCGTCTCTGTCACGGGAGCCGCGGTCGTTTCCGGCGCGGCGGCGGTAGTCTTCTCCGGCTCCGTCGAGGTTTCGGGAGCAGCCGGAGTCGTTTCCTCTCTTGTGGTCACGGGCTGCGGGTCGCTGCCGACAAGGCTTATCATGTATTCGCCCATCAACTTATGCCCCTCGGCATTGGGATGGATGTCCATATTGACGATATTCGTGTATCCGTCCGCATTCGGGTCTATAACGGAAGGGATGTCGGCGACTTCATAGCCGAAGCCGGCGCCCGCCACCGCAACGCGCAGAGCGACGTTGAGAGAGTCGATAACAGTTCCCGCAAAGCCGCCGAAGGCACCTGCCTCGGGAACATTGTTCATCGGGTTGTACTGCGCGAGGAATATCACGCGCGCCGAGGGATTGTATTCGTGAACGGCGCTCATGATCTTTACAACGTTTGCCGAATAAGACGCGACCGTTGTGAGAAGCAGAGTCGATATGTCGGTGCGGGTCAGCGCGGCGTCGAGCGTCGCCTTGTCTGCCTTGAGGATCGCGCCCGCGGCCTCCTGTATGTTGCCGACCGGCGTGCCCGTGATCTTTTCAACGACCTTCGGAGCAATATGAAGCAGATCGTTGCCGCCGATGGAAATCACCACAAGATCGCTCTTTGCGACCTGCTCCTTGAGCGAGGGGATCAGCGCAAGAAGGTCGGACGACGTGTAGCCGTTGACGGCACGGTTGATGTAGCTCTCGCCGCCCTTCAGCTCCAGCGATTCCGCAAGTATATTGCAGTAGCTGCGGCACTCGTAGGGCGAGCCGCCCGGCGTGTAGTTTTCAAGCCCGTAGCCGGTAGATATCGAATCGCCGACGACAAGCATGCTTTCGTACTTTTTCTCCGCCGATGCGGAAACGGACAGCGCTGCAAATGCGCCGGCAAGCAGCACGGCGGCAAGCGCAAGAGAAACGGTTTTAAGTAATCTCACGACAGGTCATTCCTTTCGGTATCAAATCAGATATTACATTTATAATATCACATTCCAGCTTGAATTTCAAGTGCAATATACAAAAAACAAGAGGTTAGCAAAATGCAGCAGACAAAAAACAGACCGGATGATATATCGGGAGCCGAAGTCAAGAGACGGATGCAGTGGGTGTACTTTATTGCGTTCAACGGTGCGATACTTCTCGGCGCTGCGCTGCTCATGCCGTACCGTCACCTTGCAGACGGCGTGCTGAAGCCGTTCATCTTTTGCTTCTGGAACCGCTGCCTGCACCTCTACTGCCCCACCTGCGGCATAACACGCATGCTTGATTCGCTTTTGCATCTGCGGCTGCTCGAAGCCGCGCGCGAGAACATATGTATGCTCGTGTTCGTGCTCGCGGCGGCGTATTTCGACCTGCGCGCATTCATTGCGCTGTTGCGGCACGAAAAGCGCATCTGTAAAGTAAAGCTCGTATATGTGTGGGTGTTCGTCGCCTGTCTGCTCGTTTTCGGCGCCGTGCGGAATATCCTTCTCGTGCGCTTCGGGATAGACCCGCTCGGAGACAACCGCGCCTTTTGGGGCTGGAGCTGAAGGGATGAACGGATCAAGGGGAAATTTTCTCGGAAAATTTCTCCTTTTCTATTGACAATTCTGAATCAATGTGATATCATAATAATATCACATGGGCGATGCCCGGAAAGGACAGGATGCACAGTGAGCATTCTCGAAGTCAGAGATCTGACAAAAATATACCCAGCATTCAGGCTTGACGGGATTTCATTCTCTCTTGAAGCGGGAAAGATAACCGGTTTTATCGGACGCAACGGCGCCGGCAAATCGACGACGCTCGCCTCCCTTTTCAACTTTGTTCATCCCGACGGCGGAGAGGTAAGTTTTTTCGGCATGCCGTTTTCGGGCAACGAGGCAGAGATCAAGCGGCGCACGGGATTCGTCTCGGGCGGTGTCGATTTTTACCTCAAAAAAAGACTCGATACGATATCCGCGGTCACGAAAAGCTTTTATCCCGGTTGGGACGATGCCGCATACCGCCGTTATATGGGGATGTTCTCTCTCGACGGTCGCAAAACGCCCTCAGAACTTTCGGCGGGCATGAAGGTAAAATATTCGCTCGTTCTCGCACTCTCGCACAACGCGGAGCTCCTCGTGCTCGACGAGCCTACGAGCGGACTCGACCCCGTATCGCGCGACGATCTGCTCGACGTGCTCCTCGCACTCTGCGACGAGGGCAAGACCGTTCTGTTTTCGACACACATCACCTCGGACCTTGACAAATGCGCCCACAATATAATCTACATCCGCGACGGAAAGATAGTCGCCGACGCACCCACGCGTGTGTTTGAGGATTCATACCGCACGGTCACATACCGTGACGGCGAGGGCGCCGAAGATGAAAAATACTTTCTCGGCAAGCGCCGCGAGCGCGACGGCTTTACCGCACTCGTGCGCGCAGCCGACGCACCGCTCATCGGGCGCAAATGCGAAAAGCCGGATCTTGAATCGATCATGGTCCATCTTGAAAAGGGGGTATGACCGTGAAAAACGTCGCAAAGCTTATCAAAAAAGATTTCATCCTTGCCATGCACCCTACGGTGCCGCTCATGCTGCTCACCGCGGCTATGGTGTCTATCCCAAACTATCCCTACACCGTCAGTTTCTTTTATGTGACGATGGGGCTGTTCTTCACCTGCCTGCTCGGGCGCGAGAACCGCGACATTGCATATTCACTGAGCCTCCCTGTCGCAAAGCGGGATATCGTGACCGCAAGGATCTCGTTTGCCGCACTGATCGAGCTCATTAGCCTTGCACTGACCGCCGCCGCGGTCCTTATTGTACCGTATCACGCGAACGCTGCCGGCATGGACCCTAACCTCGCTCTTATCGGCTGGGGCTTCATAACCTACGGTGTGTTCAACCTTGTGTTCTTCATGATGTATTACGGAAACGTAAACCGCGTAGGCGTATCATTTGCGGTATCGAGTGCGGCGGTATTCTTTATAACGGCGCTTGACATTGTGACAACATATGCCGTGCCCCTCTTCAGGGACATACTTGACACGCCAGACCCCGACTTCATCGGAAAGAAGCTGCTCTTCACAGGAGCAGGGGGCGCGTTCTACATCATTTCGTTCATCGTGACGCGAGCCGTTTCCGTAAAGAAATTCGAAAAGCTGGATCTCGGCTGACATAACCGCGCCGCCGGTCAAAAAATCGACCGGCGGCGTGTTTTTTTGCCCCGTTCTATTGTTTTTCCCACGTGAATGTGCTATAATTAATGTGTATAATTTTGCTTTCACAAAGAAAGGTCTGGTACTTATCATGGAAAAAATGATGAACGCCGCTGTTCTTCACGCAGTCGGCGACCTCAGGTACGAAAAAGTCCCGATGCCCACAGTCCACGAGGGCGAGGTGCTCATGAAGGTCATGGCAGCGGGCGTATGCGGCTCGGATATCCCGCGTGTGTTCGAAAAAGGAACATACCACTTTCCCACTATCCCCGGTCACGAATTTGCCGGACTTATCGTTGACGGCGACCCCGAGCTCGTTGGCAAGCGCGCCGCGGTCTTTCCGCTCCTGCCCTGCCGCAAGTGCGCCTCCTGCGAGGTGGGCGAATACGCCAACTGCAAGAACTACGACTACTACGGCTCGCGCCGCGACGGCGGGTTTGCCGAATACATAGCCGTTGACAAGCGCAATCTTGTCATCACGCCCGACGATCTCAGCTACGCCTGCGCGTCTCTCTGTGAGCCGGGAGCCGTCGGTCGCGCCGCAATACGCCGCCTCGGCGTCGAGCTCGGCGATCTCTGCGTCATATGGGGCGCGGGACCCATCGGTCTTATCGCCGCACAGTGGGCGCGCCGCGCCGGAGCCGCCTGTGTCCGCGTCGTCGATATAAGCGCCGAAAAGCTTGCCTTTGCAAAGAAATTCGGCTTTGAACCTTACGATCCCGAAAAAGACGGTCCCTGCGACTGCGCGCTTGAGGGCACGGGCGCGGCTCCCGCGCTTTGCGATGCGATATCCGCGCTCAAGGCGCACGGCAGGATAGTCCTCATGGGCAACCCCGCACGCGATATGACGATAAAGCAGAGCGTTTATTCGCAGCTTCTGCGCAAAGAGCTGTCGCTGCGCGGCACATGGAACTCCTCCTACAATCAGACCGTAAATGACTGGAGCGCCACCATCGCGGCTATGGCGTCTGGCGAGATAAAATACGAGGAGCTCATCACACACCGCTTCCCGCTTTCCGAGTGCAACCGTGCGCTTGACATGATGCACGAGCGCCGCGAATTCTACACGAAAGTCACATTTATAATGGGTGAATGAAATGAATGATGGATCTCTTACCGTAAAAACATCCGGCATGCGCCGCATAGACCACACCGCCGAGCTCTGCATAATCGGAGGCGGTCTTTCCGGCGTTGCGGCGGCGCTTTCGGCAGCGCGCCGCGGTGTGAAGGTCCTCGTCATGCAGGACAGACCCGTTCTCGGCGGCAACGCGTCAAGCGAGATACGCATGTGGGTGCGCGGCGCCAAGGGGCTGCACAACCGTGAAACGGGTATCATATCCGAGCTTGAAGAGGAAAACATCTACCGCAACCCCACGCTCTGCTATTCGATATGGGACAGCGTTATCTGGGGCAAGGTGAAGGACGAACCGAACATAGAGCTGCTTCTCAACTGCTCATGCGTTGACGCGGTGACCGAAAAGACCTCCACCGGAACGCGCGTGTGCTCTGTCACGGGCTGGCAGCTCACGACATACACCTGGCACACGGTAAAAGCAAAATATTTTTCCGACTGCTCCGGCGACTCGGTGCTGGCAACACTCACCGGTGCGAGATGGCGCGTCGGCCGCGAGAGCCGCAGCGAATTCGGCGAGCGCATGGGGCATGAGGTCGCCGACAAAAAGACGATGGGTATGTCGTGCCTGCTCCAGGCGCGCGAGACCGATCGCCCCGTAAAGTTCACACCGCCCGAATGGGCATATGTATACCCCGAGGACACCGATTTCATCGGCACGGGAAAGAAGAGATTTTCTCTGCCCGACGACGAAAAGACCGTTCCCGGCGAAAAAAGCGCCGAGCAGCTCCTTGCCGAGGGCGCGAGCATATCCGGCATAGAGATAAAAACGACTTCCTCCTGCACCCGCACGCACGCTCTCGGCACCTCAAAGGGCAACTTCTGGTGGATAGAGCTCGGCGGCGAGGATGATTCAATCCACGACACCGAAAAGCTGCGCGACGAGCTTCTGAAGATCGCCTTCGGCGTATGGGATCACATAAAGAACTACGGCAACCACCATGCGGAGAACTGGGAGCTTGAATGGGTGGGCTTTCTGCCCGGCAAGCGCGAGTCGCGCAGATATGTCGGTCCCTACAC
>CAJLZE010000043.1 GCA_905210995.1 uncultured Anaerotruncus sp. | reverse complement strand
GCGGCTGCCGCCTCAGCCTCACACCTTCCGAATATCTCGTTCAGCCCGTATGGGTCGTCGTCGGGAGCGTTCTCACGCACCGGCGGCAGCTTTGTAACGGGAGCCGCGTCGGTCTGCGGCGCGGGCGCTTCCTCGGCAGCGGGTGCGGGAGCCTGATGTACGGGCGTCGCCGGTGGCGGCGTCACAACGGTTTCGGAACGTCCGGCGGGAGCGGGATCGTCCGGCATCGGGGTGATGAGCACGGGATCGGGCGCGGGCGCTTCCTCCTCCTCGGGCTTGGCATATTCGGTCTGACCGGGGATCAGCTCTTCAAAATCCGGAATACGGTGCTTTTTTACCTCCGCTGCGGCACGTGCGCGCTCGGCGCGGCGTGCCTCGAGCGCAGCCTCGCGGTCCTCGCGCAGCATCTGCGCCTCTATCGCGGCAGCGCGGCGGCGGTCCGCCTGAACGGCGCGGCGCTCCTCGCGTATCTCCGCCCTCTCGGCGCGCCTCTCCTCACGCACGTCGGCGGTCGCCTCACGGTGACTGCGGATGCGGTAGCCTATCATGTCTATGAGATATCCCGGTGTGACTCCGAAAAGGAAGAGCACCAGAATGACGAGCGCGGCAAAAAGTATTATCAGCGCGCCGACAAAGCCGAATGCCGAGCGCACAAGCCCGCCGAAAAGACCGCCGAAAAAGCCGCCGCCCGTCAGACGTATGCCGTATGTCCAGTTTGAGAGCGGCTCGCCGGTGCCGAATATCGAAGAAAGATAATCGCTCCACGTGTAGTGCGTGGGGTTCATTTTTGAGATCGAAAAAACGTGCACGAGCGACGAGAGCGCCGTAAGACATCCGCCCGAAAGCCAGAGTTTCGGCGCCACTATACCGAGATCGACGTATTTGCGCCAGAATACCGCAAGATTTGCAAGTATGAGCGGTATTATGAACGCAGGCCAGCCGAAAAGCCCGCAAAAGAAATCACGTATTATGACGCCGACGCTGCCGACAGCCCCGTCGATGTTCGAGAGCAGAAAAAACGCGGTCAGAAGCAATGCCGCCACTATCAAAAGGAACGGCATCAGCTGATTTATGAAAAGCGACGACTCGGGCACCGGGTCGATGCGGCGCTGATCGGGGTCGGAGCCCGTCCCCCTCCCCGTCTTGCGGGGCTGCACGGAGCCTCCGCGGCGCGGCGCACTCTTTCCGCTGCGCTCAACGGACGTATTCCTGCTTTTTTTCGTGTTTTTTTCGTTAGGCATTTTATCTTTGTCCTTCCGGTCTGTATCGGTCAGGCGGATCGGCGTATTTTTTGCCGACCGATCCGAAATACTATTACTGTATTATATAGTATACCACTAATCGGGGCTTTTTGCAACAGAAAAAACAATATAAGGTCAGACATCGCGCCCCAAAGGAGGAACGATTGATAAGACACTCAAAAGAAAAGACCGCGCACCGCCGCCCGCTGCCGTCGCGCTTTCTCATATCGGCGGCATCGGGCAAAAGCCCGTTTCTGCTCGCGCTCGCGGGGATCGCGGCAGGCTTTGTAAACGGTCTGCTCGGCGCCGGCGGCGGTGTGATAATAATCCGCTCTGCGGCACATATCCTTCCCTACGGCAGCAAAACATCTCCGCGGGACGTATACGCCTCGGCGCTTGCGGTCATGCTGCCGGTGTCGGCAATATCGGCGATATCCTATGCACGACTCGGCGTATGGGACGGCGAGGGCGCCGCGCGCTTTATACTGCCCGCGCTTGTAGGCGGCACGGCGGGAGCCATGCTGCTTGACCGTCTGCACGCGCAGCTTTTGCGCCTTATATTCTCGGCTGTGGCTGCGTATTCGGGCATCATGATGCTTGTGAAGGCGTTCGGATGAGCGGCATACTTCTTGATATCCTCGCAGGCACCGCCGTGGCGGTGCTTTCCGGCATGGGCGTAGGCAGCGGCGGTCTGCTCGTCGTTTATCTGACGCTTGCGGCGGGGATGCAGCAGGCTCCCGCACAGGCGCTCAATCTTTTCTTTTTCCTCTTCGCCGCCGGAGCCTCGACCGCCGTGAACATCCGCCGCCGCAATATCGCGTGGGGCTGTGTTCTTCTGCTCGGCATAGGCGGAGCGATCGGTGCGGCTGCGGGCGCAGCGGTCGCATCGGTGACAAAGCCGCGCATACTGCGCATGCTTTTCGGAGCCATGCTGACATTCACGGGGGCGCGCGGGCTTGTCGGCACGGTAAAGGACGGGATAAAGCGGATGAGAGCCGGGAGCCGTTGAGCCCTAACACTAAAGGGACTGCCGCACTCACGTGCGCAGCCCCTTTTTTGAACTTTTATGAACCTTTATTTGTTCGCTATCATATCGGATATCGCGCCGACGGCGACCCTTATCGCCTTGTCGGTGTCATGCGACTCCGCCGCGTCGGTATCGAGCCCGAGATTGGCTCTCTCCTGGTTCCACACGACATGGAACACCGAGCCGCAACGCACGCCGAGCGCCGCGCCGACGGTAAAGAGCGCCGCAGACTCCATTTCGCTGGCAAGCACGCCGAGGCGCTTCCATGCCTCCCACTTTTCCATGAGCTCGTTTGCGACCGGCATGCGCTGCGGGCAGTGCTGACCGTAAAACGAATCCTTGCACTGAACAACGCCCGTGTGATAGACATACCCGAGCTTTTTGGCGGAGTTTATCAATGCAAACAGCACATCGGTGTCGGGCACGGCGGGAAATTCGATAGGCGCATATTCGCGCGATGTTCCCTCGGCGCGCACTGCTCCCGTAGCTATAACGCAGTCGCCCGAGCGGACCATGGTGGATATTCCGCCGCAGGTGCCTATGCGGATGAATGTGTGAACGCCGCAGGCGGCAAGCTCCTCGACCGCAATGGCAGTGGAAGGTCCGCCGATACCCGTCGAGCAGACCGAAACGGGCTCGCCCGAGAGCGTTCCGGTGTATATATTGAACTCGCGGTTGTATGAAACATGATGCGGATCGTCAAAATACTGCGCGATCTTTTCGCACCTGCCCAGATCGCCGGGAAGGATGCAATAGCCGCCGACATCTCCGGGGCGGCAGTTTATGTGATACTGAAGGTCATTTGTTTTAAGCATATTCCGGTCTCCTTATATCGTTCTGTACTATTATTATGACATAAAACGTCTTATCTTTCAAGACCTATTTGTGTATATTTTTATTAAAAGAAGCACCGATATGCCCTCCTCTGCCCTGTAAATAAAATTTGATAACGTATGGGAGGGGTCCCCATCCCGACAATGAAGTTTAAGCAGACTTCAACGTCGGGAGGAGCTAAGCCCCCATACGGCTATGGACGTGTAGAGAGATGAAGCTCGGGACCTTGCCGAGGCGCCTTCCCTATAGAGTTGTTTACGCGGACAGGTCCGTCACGACTCCGACGAACACGGGGATACCGCTTTCGTTATCCACTATCATGCACACGAACGGGCGGTCGAGAATAATGTTATGAGCGATCTCCGCCGACTCCCCGTCGACAGCGCCCCATGTTATCGCCGCGGCACGTGTTCCGTTGCGGTCAAGCTCGATAAACGTCTTGTGACCTATCCTGCTGCAGTATGTCGGCATATCCGAAATACCGCCGAGATCGGCTTTTTCGGAGTCGAACACATCGGTAACGCCAAGCTCGCCGAGCGCGTCATTCAGAATTATTTCGTATTCAAATCCGAATTCCGGTATCCCGGCGTTCGCAGAACCGCCGCGCCCCTGCCAGAGCGCACGCCACGCCGCGCCGTCGATCGAGCGTGCAAAGTCGTAAATATCCGTCGCCGCATCGCGCGGGAGAAGCCCGACAAAGCCGAAGCTTCCGCCCTCGTAATTCTTTATAAAGCCCTCGGCGTTGTCGGACGAAATGTATTTCTCGCCCTTGGAGCGCAGCATTTTCACGCTTGCTCCCGAGCCGTCGCGGTTCGTGAAGTGCGAATCCCTTATGTCGCTGTTTTCGTACTTTTCCTCCCACTTCGCATCAAAACAGACGGCGTTTATAAGATACATCAATGTATTGTCATCTATGCGGTCGATGATCTTATCTATCATCCCGTCGGTGTGCTTCGCGCACCAGTTGTTTATATCGCGGACGGTGCTGCCGTCGAACGGAGCGGAATACACCCCGGCTCCGTACCAGTCGGCGTTCGTCTGCAAAAAGTCCTTTTTCACGTCGATAGCGCCCTTGCGGAACCACACGGAATCGGCGTTTTTAAGCTGCCGATCCTTGCCGCAAAGACGCGCGGCGGACGCATAAAGCGCACGGTTGAGCTCATCGGCATCCATGCCGAGCAGCTCTTCAAGCTGTTTTTTCGTCTCACCCTCCGCGCCGTTTGTGAGCATTCCGAGACACATGGCGACGGAATACGGCGAAATGAGAGTGCTTTTGCCGTCGGGATCAAGCGTTTTGCCGAGCAGAGCAAAGGCAAAGTCGGTCATTGCGGTGTAAAAAACGTCGCTCTCGGCGCCCGTGTCCGTTGCCGTCCTCGTATACCCCGCCGACAGCTCGGCAGCCGAAATGCCCACGCAGGACGTCAGTGTAAGACAGAGCGAGACCGCAAGAAGCGCGGAAACTAGCGCGCATACATTCATCAATTTTTTCACGGTGTTTTTCCTCCCCGATAATATAATTATGAGATTCAGTAAAGCCCGTTCTCACCGTCCGGGCTCACGTCGGTGAACTCGTCGGTATAATAGCTCTCGGGCGTCTGTGCAAGGTTTCCGACAAGCCAACGCTGTGTAAGGAACCGATATGTCCTGCCGTCCCAAAAGCAATACACATCCATGCGTTCGGGCACCTCCTCGCCGAGAGCGCGCAGCCACTTCCGGAGGTGCTCATAGTTTATCGTTATCTCATAGGTCCCCGCCTCGGTCGGCAGCAGCGACAGCGACTCACCGTTCACCGTCAGTCGCATGCCGCCCTCGATACCGGCTATGTGTTTTTTTGCATCCGCCGCGCTGACGCCGACGCCGAACTCCGGCACAGATGCGTTTTCACCGAGTGTGAGGATAAAACTCGCGCTCCCGTATTTATTATATCCGCGGTAGGCGAGCGACGCACCGTCCGTGACGATCCTCACTCCGACGCAGTATATGTGCTCCGCGTAAAACCCATCCGTCGCGGTATCCGAGGAGCCCGCTGTCGCGCCGGTATCGCGCTCCCCGTCAATGGGCAGCTCTTCGGTAGGTGCTCCGTCGGCATTGCCGCCATTATTGCCGTCCATGAGCAGCGGAAAAACGAACACCGCCGCCGCAAGCACAAGGCAGGCGGCGATACCGCCGCACACGCCGCGAAAGCTCACGCGCCGCCGAATCGTATGCCCCTTGAGCTCTTCCTCCGACGCCTCGGCTATGAGATCGTCGCCGATACCGCCGACACCGCGGAGAAATTCCGCGATCCTTTTCATTTTTACATCACTCATCAAAGATAAAATCCCTCTCTTTCGAGAAACGCCCTCAGCCTTTTCCGCGTGCGGAAGAGCGATGAGGCGATCTTTGCCTCGCTCGCACCCGTGAGCGCGGATATTGCCGGGATGCCGTCCGCGTAAAAGTAACGGCGGACAAAAAACACGCGTGCCTCTCGCGGCTGACCGCGCAGAAAACGGTCGATGGCACGTGAAAGCTCACGCGATTCAAAATGCGACGCCGTGTCGTCGGAAGACGGCAGGAGCATATCGAGCTCCTCCGTCAGCGGCAGCACATCGGCGCTGCGCTTTGCCGCCGCGCGGCGATCGAGCACATGGCACGCAAGGTTATGCGCAATGCGGCAGAGATACGCGGCAAGATTTTCGGGCTTTTGCGGAGGTATCGAATTCCACGCGGCAAGATATGTGTCATTTACGCACTCCTCGGCATCCTGTCCGTTGCCGGTAATGCCGAGCGACACAGAGCCGAGCAGCCTGCCGTACCGCCGCTCTATTTCGCCGAGCGCAGCCTCGTCGCGCAGAAAGAGCAGCTCAATTATCCTTTTGTCGTCCAACTGTCGGCTCTCCTTCCGCATTTTTGTCGTTTTTCGGGGTACCCTTCACTATGAATGTACGTTTTTTCGTTCGGATATTTCGCACCGCGCTTATTTATGCTTATTTATTTTCGATCGCGGAATATTGTCGGCGCACGGTGTAATTATGATCGTAAGTCAATTATAACCTACGTTTTTGCCGTTGTCAAGCTGCACGACACGACGCGACAAAACGGAACATTTTTCATCCCGAATTCGGAAGATTTGACTTGACATTGCGGCGCGGTACAGGTATAATTATCAGTAGCGGGACGCGGGCTGACAAAGCGCGCTCCGCGATCAAAAAAGCACTATGTGCAAATGAAAAAGGAGGTAATATTGGACAGGCTTTTTGAGAAAAAGGGCTTTATCTGCGACATGGACGGCGTTATCTATCACGGCAACCGTCTTTTGCCCGGCGTGAAGGAATTTCTCGGTTGGCTGAAGGAAAACGACAAGAAATTTCTTTTTTTGACCAACTCGGGGCAGTATACGCCGCGTGAGCTTCAGCAGAAGCTGGGCAGACTCGGACTTGACGTTGACGAATCGCACTTCTACACCAGTGCGCTTGCGACAGCGCAGTTTCTGAACAGTCAGGCGCCCGGATGCTCGGCATTCGTAATGGGCGAGCACGGCATTCAGAACGCACTCTATGACGTGGGCATCACCTACAACGACGTGAACCCCGACTATGTGGTCGTCGGCGAGGACAGAGGCTACAGCCTTGAGATGATAACCAAGGCGATACGTCTCGTCAACAACGGCGCAAAGCTCATCGGCACGAACTACGACCTGACGGGTCCCACCGAGGACGGTATCGCTCCCGCCTGCCGCGCGCTTTTGGCTCCCATCGAGCTTACGACCGGCAAGCAGGCATACTACGTCGGCAAACCGAACCCGCTCATGATGCGCACCGGGCTCAAGCTGCTCGGAGTACATTCCGAGGAGGCTGCGATAATCGGCGACCGTATGGATACGGATATCATCGCGGGTATAGAATCCGGTCTTGACACCGTGCTCGTGCTCTCGGGCGTCACATCGCGCGAGGACTGCCGCCGCTTCCCGTACCGTCCGAGGCTGATACTCGACGGCGTCGGAGACATACCGAAGGCAGCCAAAGCGAACGGAGACTTCGCCGCATCGTAAGCCCCCACCCCGCCGCATATATCGCTGCGGGAACCGTTAATGAGATCATCCCTCACGGGATCATGTAAATAAAAGCTTTTTGCCGCGGCAAAAAGCTTCCTTACCTATTCACTTTTCACTATTCACTCTTCACTTCTCGCTTCCGCGCGCTCCGTAAATGTTCCGATACCCGTAAAAAAGGATGCAGAACCTCGGATCGCGCGTCCGCGACTGCGCAAGCTATATTTACCTCGGCGCGATCCCTTTCTGAACCGCACGGCGGTTACGAGCCGGTTCAAGTACACAGTTCATTTCGTCAAATAATCAAACGGGGCTATGCCCTGCGGACACAACCCCGTTTGATTATTTGGTGCGGGTAAAAGGACTTGAACCTTCATGAGGGAACCCTCACTAGAACCTGAATCTAGCGCGTCTGCCAATTCCGCCATACCCGCATTAACGTCGTTTCCGACGACTTTGTTATTATAACACGTTTTTTTTCTTTTGTCAATAACCCGCGGCGCAAAATTCAGCCTGTTTTTGCTGTTTTTTTGCCGCTTTCCGATATAAATGCCGTCGGCATGATACGACGGCGCGCACATCATTAAAAGGAGCAGACCGTGAATTTCAGCAGTCTTGAATTTATATTTCTTTTCGTTCCCCTGTTTTTCGGCGTATATTATAAGCTTCCCGAGCGTTGGCGCAACGCCGCGATATGCATAGGAAGCGTGATCTTTTACGCCGCCGGTACATACAAACATCCGTATTTTCTGTTGATGCTCGTCGCATCGACCGTCATAAACTACGCGCTCGGAATGCTCATCGACTGCTTCCCGCGCTACGGGCGGCATTGGGTAGCTCTCGGCGTCATCGCAAATATCGGCAGCCTGTTCTTTCTGAAATATGCCGGCGGCTCATCGGGCATTCTCCTCCCCGTGGGGCTGAGCTTTTTCGCCTTCCGCGCCGTGTCGTATCTCGTCGATGTGCGCAAATGCCGCTGCCCCGCCGAGCGCTCGCCGCTTGAGTTTGCGGTGTTCATGTGCATGTTCCCCTGCCTTGTCGCAGGTCCGATAACGACCTACAAGGATATGCGCCGTCAGCTTTGTCGCCGCGAATACTCCCTCGCGGGCTTCGTCTCGGGCGCGCGCGTATTCATAATCGGGCTCGGCTGCAAAGCCCTCATCGCCAACAATCTCTCGGCGCTCTGGTCGCGCGTTGGCGCACTGGGCTACAGCAACATATCCTCCCCTCTCGCATGGATCGCCATCATCGGCTATTCGCTATACATATACTTTGACTTTTACGGCTATTCGCTCATGGCGATAGGCACGGGCAGAATGCTCGGCTTTGATATACCCGAAAACTTCCGCGACCCGTACCTTGCGACGGGAATGGCGGATTTCTGGCGCCGCTGGCACATCACACTCGGCGAATGGTTCAAAAAATACATCTACATACCCCTCGGCGGAAACCGCTTCGGCGACGGACGCACTCTCCTTAACCTTCTTGCCGTCTGGCTCTTTACGGGAATGTGGCACGGCGCGACCTTCAACTTCATCCTCTGGGGGCTCATCCTGTTCATCCTCATCGCGGGCGAGAAGTTTTTGTGGGGCGAGCAGCTTGAACGCCACCCCGTCGCCGGGCACATATACATGGCGTTTGCGATACCGCTCACATGGTCGGTGTTCGCAATAACCGACCTCGGGCGTCTCGGTGAATTCTTCGCAAGACTGTTCCCCTTCCTGCCGCACGGCGAGGTATTCGCCATGAGCGGCGACTGGATTAAATACGGTCTGCAATACGGCATATGGATCATCCTCGGCGTGATATGCTGCACGAACCTGCCGAAAAAGCTGATAAACAAGCTTCGCGGCACACTTGCGGGCGACATAGCGCTGCTTGTGCTGCTGATAGTATCCGTCCTCCTCATATGTCAGAACAGCGGGGACCCGTTCATGTACGGAAATTTCTGACCAAGGTAAGATAATGATGAAAAAAACAACTCCATTCATTGCACTTATACTTTTTGTCGCGGGGCTCGTCGTATGCCTGCCGTTTGCGGTGATATCCTTCGGCAAGGCACACGGCTTTTGGGATCGCTCCGATGCTCCCGTAACGACTCCCGAGACCGACGCGCCCGACACGACCGGGATAGAATTCATAACGACAGAACCCTCGGGAACGAAAGCCCACGATGTGACGACACCCTCTCCCGACGTCACAACCACCCCCGACGGCACAACGCCGGGCTCGGGCGAAACGGAAACCACGACGCAGCCGGCACCCGTAACGACCGCTCCGGAGGCACCGAAAAATGACTTTACGCAGGTAGATCTCTCCTACTTTGACGATGCGCTGTTCATCGGCGATTCGCGGACGGTGGGTCTGCGTGACTACAGCGTCGGCAACCTTAAAAACGCGACATTCTTCTGCCATGAGGGAATGAGCGCGCCGCGCGCGGTGCGCGACGAGTTCGATTGCACATCGGGCGTCGATGCCTCGGGCAAAAAAACGACCTACGGCAAGTATACGCTCGCCGAGCTGCTCACCGAGAAGAAATTCGGTAAAATATATGTCATGGTCGGCATAAACGAACTCGGATATCCCTCAAGCAGCATAGCAAAGGGGCTGCAAGTGCTTGCCGACACGATACGCCAATATCAGCCCGACACGGTGATATTCTTCTGCGCCAATCTTCACGTCACCAAGGAATATTCGGACAGCGGTGCGGGCAAATATGTCACCAATCCGAAAATAAACGAGGTAAACTCGGCGATAGCCAAGCTTGCCGACGGCAAAAACAGCTTCTACATCGACGTAAACGAATACTTTGACGACGCAAGTCACGCTCTCACAGCCGGTATCAGCGGCGACGGCGTGCACGTTTACGGCAAGTATTACCGCGAATGGTCTGTCTGGCTCTGCACAAAGGGCATAGTACGATGACCCGCAATGACACTCCCCGATGCTTGACAAAAGCACCGGGGAGTGTTATAATATACCCGCAACTCTGCCGGACGGCCGCGCGGTATCATGCCGAAAGGTCATACCGTGAGGAAAGTCCGGGCTTCACAGGGCAGGATAGCTGATAACGTCAGCCGCAGGCGACTGCCGGGAAAGTGCAACAGAAACAGACCGCCCGCCGACGGCGGGTAAGGGTGGAAAGGCGAGGTAAGAGCTCACCCGTTTCCATGGTAACATGGATCCGCTGTAAACCCTATCCGAAGCAACACCGCATGGGGATCGTTTGCCCGACACATATCCCCGGGTGGCACGCGGCGAAAAGCCGCGGAGCGGCGCGGCGACGCGCCGCAAAGACAGATGGTCGTCCACGACAGAACCCGGCTTACAGGCAGAGTGGCACAAAGCACCCCCGACTCTTTGAGTCGGGGGTGCTTTGTGCTTCGTTCGCTGCGGGGATCAGGCGACTTTGGCGACTTTTTTGTCGAGTCCCATCTCGAGCAGCAGTTTTTTGGTCTGCGGTATCGCAAAGAACACCGCCGCCGCGATCATCGTGAAGATGAGCTCGGGGACCATAAAAGTGCCGTTGTAGAGCAGGCTGTAAAGGTATGTGT
This sequence comes from uncultured Anaerotruncus sp., assembly GCA_905210995.1. GTDB lineage: Bacteria > Bacillota > Clostridia > Oscillospirales > CAG-272 > CAG-390. The sequence continues at coordinate 7,987 of CAJLZE010000043.1, read as the reverse complement.
TGTCAATGTTGCGGCCGAGAATCTCGCCGACCGATTTCCAAAGGAACACACCGGAGAGATAGTGAGAGGCATAGCGCATCATAATGACAAGCGCCGTTCCGCCGAGCCAGCCGGCATAGCCGTGACGGCGGAAAAGCCCCGCAAGACCTATAACGGTGAACGGGATAAGGTAGTCCATAAAGAAGCAGGCTACGAGCACGCCGGGCGTCAGCCCCCACGTCATGATATCGCCGATATCAAGTAAGAGCTGGAGAACGGCGTAAACGAACCCGGCAAAGACTCCCCTGCCGACCCCGCGGCGGATGCTGTAAATGATGATCGGGAACATTGAAAGCAGTGTTACCGACCCGCCGAACGGGAGCTTTGTGAATTTGATGAGGCTGAGAACTGTTGCCATAGCCACCATAACGGCTGCCTCGGTCATGGCATGAATCTGTTCTTTTTTCATGGTACCACTCATAAAAAGAACCTCCGGAAATAAAAAAGACTGACCGCACGGAAAACCTCCGGTGGTCAGTTTCTTTCGGATGCGTGATCCTGTGAAAATGCTACCTACGCCGGTATTATCCGTATCAGGTTAAGGGTTCGCCCCAAGGCATCTCAGCCGGCAAATGCCAGCACCCCCGATTTTCTATGCGATTGCGGTGTTATTATATCACAGCGCAGGTGGTTTGTCAATATGTGTCGGTCAGAAATTGTAGTTGGATTTGACCTTGCTTATCCTGTATTGCGACAGCGCTTCCTCGTCGATCTTTATGTCAGCCGAAAACTCGTCGAGCTTGCCCTTGATATAGTCAAGAAAGAGCGGCGTCTTTACATACTGCTGCAGCGTCTGATAAGAGCCGGTGCCGTCGTTGAAGAGGAAGAAATCCGAATTTTCGGCTTTTGCGTAGGCGCCGGTGTCAAGCTCGTATTTCTTGATTATATGCAGGCTGTTCGAAAGCTCGAGCTCGCGCACCTCGCCGACCTTCATCTCGCAGAGCGTCTCGTATATCTTCTGAAGGTCCTCGTCGTTGCCGAACGATGACTCGGCGGACATATAGATGCCGTTTTTGTAGCCGTCGTCCGCTTTGTTCTCGTCGTATTCGGAGAGAGCCTTTTCAAAATCCTCGCCGCCGTCTATCTTGGCGAGCGCCTCTTCTATCTTCGTGCGTGCCGCGGCGTTCTCATCGGCTGTCATCGTCGTATACTGCGTCTTGCCCGAGCTGTCGGTGACGTATGTGCCGTCCTCGTTCTGCTTGGGGCGCTGATTGATAAAAACGCATATCTGCTTCATGCGGACGTAGTTTTTCTGATAATAATCCTCGATCTGCTGAGTCGTTATCGGCTCTGTGCCGTTGGAACCGAACAGATATTCGCGCAGATAGCTCACCTTTTCATCGGCAAGATACAGCTTGCGCAGTATCTTCATGTTGATGCCGTAGGCGGCAAGTATCGCGTTGAACTCCGACTTGCTGCCGTCGGCAAGGTTCGTCACATATTCGTTTATCGTCTCATCCGTCTTTTTTACGGTCGAATCGGGCAGCTTGAGCCCGAACTGATCGAAAAGATAGAGCGCGCAAAGATATGTCTTTGCGTTGTCAAAGATATACGAGCTGAACATATCGTCATATGTCTCGGCAGAATCGTCCTTGACCTTGACCTTCCATATGCTGTCCACAGACGAAAGCCCGTAGGCGGTCTTGAGCGACTGTCCGTAGGAATATTCGAACTGCGCCTTGTAGCGCGACATCCAGAATTCTATCATGCTGCCGGTTATCTCGGTCTTGCCGAGCGTCATGACCGGCGTGCCGAGCGACGAGCAGGAAACGAGCTGGATGAGAGCGAGCAGCAGTGCCGTCAGCGCGGCGCATATCCTCAGCACACTTTTTTTCATAGCCGTATCTTACCTCCGCATTCGGTTGGTTTTTGTTATTACAGATTTTTATTATACTACTAAAAGCGGTCTTTGTCTACTCCGCTTTGTCCCGAATAGCGATATATTTTTCAAACAATCTGTTAATTATGCCTATCGGGTCTTCTCCGCTGCGCAGGCGGAGCGACACGAATGTGGTCGAGCCGAGCGACGCGCGCAGACGGGATGGCATTGAAGCCGAAAGCTCCTGCCATATCACGGGGTCGAATTCGGACGGCACCATGCGTATCTCGCTGCCGTTCTGCGTGACCGCCGTGATGCCGCAAAGCTCGGCACGGTGGCGCAGCAGCGCAATGTCGAGAAGCGCGCCGGTCGCCGCCGGCGGCTCGCCGTAGCGGTCGGTCAGCTCATCGTAGAGCTCGTCGGCGTCCTCCTGCGAGGTGATGTGCGCTATGCGCTTGTAAAGCGCCATTCGCTGCGCACCGGACGGCACATATGACGCCGGCAGATATGCATCCTCCGAGAGAGTGACGGTGCATTCCGCCTTTTCGACCGGCTTTTCGCCCTTCTCCTCAAGCACCGCCTCGTTGAGCAGCTTGACGTACATATCGTATCCGACGTCGTCGAGGTGCCCGTGCTGCTCGGCACCGAGGATGCTTCCCGCGCCGCGTATCTCAAGGTCGCGCAGCGCGATGCGGAAGCCCGCGCCGAACTCGGCGTATTCGCGTATCGCCTCAAGCCTCTTTTCGGCTAGTTCGGTCAGCGCCCTGCCGCGCGGGTAGGTGAAATAGGCGTAGGCACGGCGCGAGGAACGTCCGACGCGCCCGCGCAGCTGATGCAGCTGCGAAAGCCCCATGCGGTGAGCGTTGTCAACTATGAGCGTGTTTGCGTTCGGAACGTCCACACCCGTCTCGATGATGGTGGTGCACACGAGCACGTCGATCCTGCCGTCGGTCATATCGGCCCAGATCTCCTCAAGGCGCTCCTTTTCCATCTTACCGTGCGCGGTCACAACGGTCGCGTCGGGTATCTCGCGCGATATCTGAGCCGCGATACCGTCTATCGTCTCGACCGTGTTGTGGAGATAAAACACCTGACCGCCGCGGCGCAGCTCACGCTTTATCGCGTCGATGATGATTATATCGTCGTGCTCGAGCACGTATGTCTGGACCGGCAGACGGTCGCCGGGCGCCTCGTCAAGCACCGATATATCGCGTATCCCCGTCATTGCCATGTTGAGAGTGCGCGGGATAGGCGTTGCGCTGAGCGAGAGAACGTCAACGTTCCCCGCCGCCTGCTTTATCTTTTCTTTCTGCGCCACACCGAAGCGCTGCTCCTCATCGACGATGAGCAGACCGAGATTGTGGAACTTTATATCGCTTGAAAGCAGCCTGTGTGTGCCGATGATGAGGTCGATATCTCCGCGCTCGATATCGGCGATTATCTTTTTCTGCTGCTTGTCGGTGCGGAAGCGCGAGAGCATTTCGACGTTCACCGCAAACGCGCGCATACGGCTCATCGCGGTCTGGTAGTGCTGCAAAGCCAGAATGGTCGTGGGAACGAGCAGCGCGACCTGCTTGCCCGCGACTATCGCCTTGTAGGCGGCGCGCAGGGCGACCTCCGTCTTGCCGTAGCCGACGTCGCCGCAGAGCAGGCGGTCCATCGGGCGCGACTTCTCCATGTCCTCCTTTATATCGTCGGCTGCATCGAGCTGCGCCGCGGTCTCCTCGTATTCAAATGCGGATTCGAAATCGCGCTGAAAATGATCGTCCTTGGGGAAGGCAAAGCCGGGGCGGCGCATACGCTCGGCGTAAAGCCTTATCAGCTCCTTTGCGATATCCTTGAGAGATGCCTTGGCACGTGCCTTTGTCTTGCCCCACTCGGCGCCGCCGAATTTTGAAAGCCGCAGCGTGTCGTCGTCGGCGCGCGCGCCGATATATTTCGACACCTTGTCAAGCTTTTCGACAGGCATGAAAAGGCGGTCGGAGCCGGCATACTGGATGGTAATGTAATCATGTGTCACGCCGCCCACATCCATTGTCGTGATGCCGAGATAACGGCCTATACCGTGCGTTTCGTGCACCACATAATCGCCGACCGAAAGATCGGCATACGACATTATCTGCTCGGTTGCCGACTCGCGTTTCTTGCGCTTGCGCGCACGCGCCGACGCCGACACGGCGCCCGCACGCGACTCGGAAAGCACCGTTATCACCGCAATGCGCGGTACCGTCATTTCAAACGGTGCAAGCGGAGCGGCGGATATCACGGCAACGCTGCCGCGTTCTACGGTATCGGGGTCGAGGGTGCTGCCGTCTCCCGCGTCATGGGCGCCGAAGCCCCACTCGGTAAGCAGCCCCGCATAGTTCGCCGCCGACGCTTCGCTGCCCGCCATCAGCACGATGCGGTAGCCGCCCTTGACGTAGTTCTCAAGCTCCTCGCGCAAAAGCGCGTCGTTGCCCGCGCTGCCGAGAGAATGCTTGGTGCGAAAGCCGTAAAGACCGCCGAGCTCGGTGCCCGACATTCCCTGCATGAGCGAATCGAGCAGCACCGTGGTGTGCCTTGACATGAACTGCGAGAGACGCGACGCGGGCGCGCTGTATTCGGCGTATTTGCCAGCTATCACGCCCGACGAAACCATCTCCTCCGCTTCCTTTGCCGCGTGCCACTCGGCAGCCTTGAGACGGTCGGCGACCGCGGCGTTACCGCGCACGAGACAGAGCGACATGGGCGAAAAATAATCGAGCAGGCAGGCTTTTTCGTCATAAACGAGCGAAATGTATTTATCGAGGAAGCGCACCTCTCCTCCCGCCGCGAGCGCGGTGTCGAGAGCTGCCGACTCGCCGTCAAGCTCCTCGGCAACGCGCGGATCCTTTGTTTTTCTGCGCAGCGACTTCACCGCCGCGGCGATCGCGGTCAGCTCGTCTTTGCCGGCAAGCAGCTCGCGTGCCGGAGAAAGGACAGCCGACTTTATCTGTTCGGTCACACGCTGCGTCGCGGGGTCGAAAAGCCCCATGCGGTCCACCTCGTCGCCGAAAAATTCTATGCGCAGCGCGAATGCGCCGCCGTCGCGGCTGCCGTCCGCACGCATGATGCGCATTGACGGCGCTGCAACATCGACGATGCCGCCGCGCACCGCAAACTGCCCGGCACCCTCGACGAGCCCCGACGAGCCGAGCGTCTCGGCACCCGGTGCGTCGGCGCGGATATATCCCGCAGCGGTCAGCTGCCCGACAAGCCCGGCGATGCCGCCGCACTCACCGCCGTCTATCGAAACGGAAATAAGATTTTCGGCAAGCGACGACGGCGGCACGGTGTAGCCGAGAGCGGCGTCGGGCGTTGTGAGCACAACGTCGAAAAGACCGCCCGTGATGCCGAAAAGCACGCCGAGCCGGTTGTGCTCGAACTCGCGCGAGGCGGTCATATTGTAAAAGTTCAGGTCTCTGACCGGGTAAAAGGCGGCGCGCAGCCCGAGAGAGGTGCCTATCGACGCAAGCCGCAGGCATTCCTTTTCCTCCGGGCAGACGATGAGGACGGGCCTGCCGCCCGGCATATCCTCGCAGAGCGCCGCCGACAGCGCGTCGCACGCGCCCTCGCAAAGCCCCGTAACGAGCACGGGCTTGGGATTGGCGCGGCGCTGCACGCCGATCGACTCAAGAAGCTGCCTGTATTCTGGGTCGGAGCGCACCGCGCCCGTGAATATGCTCCTCTGCGTTGAGATCTCCATACGCGCCTCCGTTATTTGTGGCTGTTGCAGAGCTGCATCGCTCTGTCCGTGTCGCCCGCAAGCAGGAGCGCACAGCCGTCCGTCGCAACGTCAAAGGCGGGGAGGAGCGCCGCGCGATCCTCCGCATTGAAGCGTGAAAGCACCCAGTCGGCAATATCCATATCCGGGTGCGGCTTTGCACCCACGCCGATGCGCAGGCGCGGGAAATCCTCGGAGCCGAGCTGATATATTATGTTCTTCAGCCCGTTGTGCCCACCCGCGCTGCCTTTGGATCTTATGCGCAGATGCCCGACGGGGAGATTGGTATCGTCCACGAGCACGAGGATGTGCGCGGGGTCGATCTTATGGAACGCCGCCGCCTCGCGTATCGCCTCGCCCGAGGCGTTCATCATTGTCATCGGCTTCATCAGCAGCACGCGCTGCCCGGATATCGTCGCCTCACCGCAGAGCGCGTGAAATTTTGCGCGGTCAACGCGTGTACCGAAGCGATCCGCCAGCACGTCCATGCAGAGAAAGCCCGCATTGTGCCTCGTTATCTCATATTCCCTGCCGGGGTTGCCCAGCCCCGCTATTATCCATGTCACCGGACCGCGCACCGCGGCCGTGTCGTCTTTCTTTGATATCTGTTTGAAAAGTTCGAATATATCGGTCATGTTCTCTCCGGAATAAAAAAGTATTTTCGTTTTTCGCTCCGCCCGTCGGCTTCGCGTAACGCAGAACGGCTCGCCGGGAGCCCTCCCGCCGAGTTCTGTATATGAAATGTACGATTAATTATATTCCCGCGATCGTTTTTTGTCAAGTGCCGTGCCCGCTTTTTTACGACTTTCGGGCACACTATCCGCCGATTACGTCAAAAAAATGACGAAGTTCAAAAAAAATTTACCACTTTATTTTCAGAGGGGTAGATATCAAAACCAAAGTATGGTATAATATCTCGTGATCGTTTCCGAACAACAATTTAAATTCACTATACGGAGGAAATCCACTATGGCAAAAAAGTATTGCTACCTCTTTACCGAGGGCGACGCTACCATGCGCGAGCTTCTCGGCGGTAAAGGTGCTAACCTTGCTGAAATGACCAAGATCGGTCTCCCTGTTCCCCAGGGCTTCACTATCTCCACCGAAGCGTGCACTCAGTATTACGAGGACGGCAAGTCCATCAATCCTGAGATCATGAGCGAGATCAACGATTACATCAGAAAGATGGAGGATGTCAACGGAAAGAAATTCGGCGACAAGAAGAATCCTCTTCTCGTTTCCGTCCGTTCCGGCGCCCGTGCCTCCATGCCCGGCATGATGGACACCATCCTTAACCTCGGTCTCAACGACGACGTTGTCGCCGCAATGATCGCAGGCAACCCCGATCCCAAGTTCGAGAGATTCGTTTACGACTCATACAGAAGATTCATCCAGATGTTCTCCGACGTCGTTATGGAAGTCGGCAAGAAGTATTTCGAGCAGCTCATCGACGAGATGAAGCACAAGAAGGGTGTTGTTTACGACGTAGAGCTTGACGCCTCCGACCTCAAGGAGCTTGCCCGCCAGTTCAAGGCAGAGTACAAGTCCAAGATCGGCGCCGATTTCCCGGACGATCCCAAGGTACAGCTCTTTGAAGCTATCAAAGCTGTTTTCCGTTCATGGGACAACCCCCGCGCGAACGTATACCGCCGCGACAACGACATTCCTTACAGTTGGGGCACCGCCGTCAACGTGATGCCTATGGTGTTCGGTAACCTTAACGATAACTCCGGTACAGGCGTTGCGTTCACCCGTGACCCCGCCACCGGCGAAAAGAAGCTTATGGGCGAGTTCCTGACCAACGCACAGGGCGAGGACGTCGTTGCCGGCGTTCGCACTCCTATGCCCATCGCTCAGATGGCCGAAAAGTTCCCGCAGGCTTATGCCGACTTCATCAAGGTCTGCGACAACCTCGAAAATCACTACCGCGATATGCAGGATATGGAGTTCACTGTTGAAAACGGCAAGCTCTATATGCTTCAGTGCCGCAACGGTAAGAGAACCGCTCAGGCTGCTCTCAAGATCGCCTGCGACCTCGTTGACGAGGGTATGCGCACCGAAGAAGAAGCCGTTATGATGATCGACCCCCGCAACCTCGACACTCTGCTCCATCCTCAGTTCGACGCCAAGGCGCTCAAGGCTGCCAACCCCGTCGGCAAGGGTCTCGGCGCATCTCCCGGTGCTGCCTGCGGTCAGATCGTGTTCACCGCCGACGATGCCGAGAAGTGGAAAGAAGCCGGCAAGAAGGTCGTTCTTGTCAGACTTGAGACCTCTCCCGAGGATATCACCGGTATGAAGGCTGCTCAGGGCATCCTGACCGTCCGCGGCGGTATGACATCACACGCTGCCGTTGTTGCCCGCGGTATGGGCACCTGCTGCGTCTCCGG
>CAJLZE010000042.1 GCA_905210995.1 uncultured Anaerotruncus sp. | reverse complement strand
GAGCCGACGTTCTTGCGGCTCGCCGGGATGCGCCGGTCGGCGTTACATTTGAGATCTGAAAAATGATAAACGTAAAGATCATTGCCACCGGCTCGCTGAAGGAGGCTTATCTCCGCGATGCCGCAGCCGAATACTCCAAGCGCCTTTCCGCTTTCTGCCGGCTTGAGACCGTAGAGCTGAAGGAAGCGCGCGTTTATGACGACGGCTCACCCTCGGCGGCTGCCGCGGCGCTTTCCGACGAAGCCGAACGTATCCTTGCCGCCGTTCCGCCGCGCGCATTCACCGTTGCACTCTGCATCGAGGGCAAGGAATACGACTCTGCGGCACTTGCCGGTATCCTCGGCAGAGCCGCTGACGAAAAGGGCTGCATCTGCTTTATAATCGGCAGCTCGCACGGGCTTGACGAACGTGTCAAAGCGGCGTGCGACCTCCGTCTTTCGCTTTCAAAACTGACATTTCCGCATCAGCTCTTCAGAATAATGCTGCTTGAAGCGATCTACCGTTCGTTCAACATAATCAAGGGTACAAAGTACCACAAATAACGGATGCACGACCGCACAGGGGGAATGAAATGAAGGATAATTATCAAAAACCTTTTCCGAAAAAAATACTGCTGCGCGCGGCAGCCGTCATACCCTTTGCCGCCGTCGCGGTGTTTATATGCCTGCTTGCCGCAGGCGTCGTTTCGGTCCATCTGCCGTGGCGGGACGGCGGCGATGCAACGCACACCAAAACGCCGGGCGAGCTTGCCTATGAGGAATACCTCAAAAGCCTTACGACCGCGCCCGACGGCACGCGCCGCCCGTCCGATTCCACGGGCACATCAAAGCCGGGAGATGACACCTCATCCCCCGTTACGCCCGACGAACCGGTGAGCTACCCGACGCTTGCCGAGCTGATATCCGAAGGTTATCGTCTCACTTATTCATCATTTACCGAGGGCATGAGGTTTGCCGAGATAACACCCGACGGCGTCGAGCTGCCCGGAGTACGGAATTTCGGCACCGAAAAGGCCGTGACCGTGCTCGTTCCGTCAAGACTCGAGGAGGGCGGTCAGCTTTACGAATCCTATGAGGAGCAAACCGTCCCGCGTGCCGCCGTCGAGCTTTATATGGGATATATAATGATCGACTGCAACGACGGCAACATAATGCTGTTCAACAGCGACGGCAGCCCCATAGCGGTATTTCCCGCCGCCGACGTCGTCCCCGCCTATGCGCGCGACATATCCGACCGTCCCCTGTTTACCAAGGACGGAAAGTATTATTATCTTGACGCCGATACCAAGGAAATGACCGAGACGGAGTTTGATTCCGCCTATGACGGACGAGGGCTTTCGTTCGACTATGCGCCGAATTTCGGCAAGCACCCCGACGAGCGCTTCGGCATTCTCTATCAGACCGAGCCCGTAACGCTCACCTATTATCTCGACCGCAGCAGCTATTATACGCGCTATAAGGTCGATCCGCGCATTGCCCGCGCACTCTACGAGCTTGATCCCGGATATGCGGAGCTGGTCGCGATACAGCAGCGAAGCGGACATTATTACAACTATCCGTTCAAGGTCGCGCTCGATAGGGTCAAAGAGGAGATCGCGCGTGAGCAGGAGGAGGCAGCCACAGCTACCGAGCCGGTAACGGAGCCGGAGCCCGAGCCTGTCACCGAGCCCGTAACGGAACCCGTGACCGAGCCCGCGACCGAACCCGCGACAGATCCCGCCGTTGACCCGTCGGCGGCACGTGCAGCCGATCCGACGGTCGACCCCGCAACGGATCCCGTTACCGAGCCTGTTACAGACCCTGTCACCGAGCCCGCGACGGACGCACCGACGGAAACCGCATCCCCCGAGGAAACGACCGCACCCGAAGAGACCACTGCACCGGAAGAGACAACCTCGCCCGAGGAAACGACCGAACCGCCCTACGACCCGGTCCTTGAGGTTTCCACAACGTTCTATGCACCGCGTTTCTACTACGGCAGCTCGCTTGAGAATATCCGCCTCGACATCGGCTGCGCGCGCGCTTACGCCTTCTCCGAGGGCTTTGCCTGCATAGTGGACGACTACGGCGTGCTGAAGATCATAAGCACCTCTGGCAGAGTGACGGCGCAGCTCAACCGCACATATCTCACCGACGCGGGACACGGCTCCACATACATGAACCGCAAATACTACCGCCCGTTCTACAACGATATATATCACCTCGGCTATTACTATTTCGACCACGGTCTCATGCGTGTGCGCGTGATAGAGCACGAGCGTCTTGAGGGCGATATCGTAAATTATATCACGGCGGACGATGACATTCTCATCGACCCGTACGGCAACGAGTTCAAGATCCCCGCAGGCTACAAGCTCGTCTCGTATTCAGACGGCATCCTGCTTCTCGAACGCGACGGCAAATACGGATATTACCATCGCGGCGGCTACTGGATAGCGCAGCCCGTATACACCTATGCCATGCCGTTTGTAGAGGGCATCGGCATCATCGGCGACGCCGACGGCTTCAAGGGTGCCGTTGACACTGCCGGTAACACCGTTATCCCCTTTGCATACACAGATATCACGACGCCTTCAAGCGGCATCATTGCCTGCTACTCCGAGAGCACAGGCTGGAAGCTGCTTGCAAAGGTCGAAAAATAAACATATCGCCCTTCGGTCATGTCCGCAAAAGCGGGCAGCGCCGAAGGGCAATCTTCATATTATATAATGTAGAAATACAACACAGTCAGGAATAGAAATCATGATGACCGATGTTGAGAACAAATTTGCAGCTTGACGACCACCATTCGGACGGCGTATATGAGCTGTTGATAAAATACATTATGTCGTCCGACACACTGTAGCCCTCAAGGCAGACCTTTGCGGCAAAAACAGCCGAGTCGGCAGGCTCCGCATAAACGCTGCCGCTGTATGCGGGCGAAAACTGAATGCCGAATCTGCGGTCGAATATGACCTCATAAACGGTTGTAAGGTAGTCGAACGTACGCAGACGGTTGAGCACAACGCTTCCGACGGCTATCTGACCCTCGATCGGCTCTCCGCGCGACTCGGCGGAAATGATGTGCGACAGCCAGTAAAGACTGTCTGAGTCATAGAACTCGTCAGCGCTCTTCACCGACGCCTCGCCGGTGATATACATGACGTTATCCGTCTCGACGAATTCGATCCCCAACAGGTGACACAGAGGCTCGGCGGGAACGCATATTATACCGCCCATGTTTTGCACCGTCGCCTCGTCGCCGCACCAAACCACCCGTTCGCCGGACGTTATGTACCTTTCGCCCTCCGCGGCGCGTATCTCCCAACCGTCGCCTCCGACAGCCGTTACCGTTCCGTCCTCCGCCGTTTCGGTCGCCTCAGTGTCAAGAAACAGCCCGCAGAATTCAAAAAGCGGGAGATAGACCGTGTCGCCGACCTTGGCGGCATTTCCGTGAGGCGTGGGCACATCGTTCACGCTCAAAAACACCTGCGCGCTGCCGTCGGGATATTCGGGCGTTTTATACCTTTTTCCCGCTGCGACGGCGTTTTCCGATGTATAGGAAGGACGCGTTTTTTCGTCTTCCCCGAGGGAACCGACAGTGTAGTCGAATCCGGCATCATCCGATGCTTTACAGTCGTCCTCGCCGGCGTCATCCGACGCGGCGCTTTCTTCGGCGGCGCATACCGCCGCGGCTGCGGCTTTTTCGGTCCCGATGGATGCCGATGCAAATCCCGCCACCGTAATAAATGTTGCAAGTACAGCCGATATGAGAGCTGCTGCCAACGTTTTTTTCAATGCAGTTTACCATACCTTTCTCAGTTTTGCTGCAGATTTTTCTTTGTCTTTATCTATATCTTATAATGTTATCTCCATTATTCAACGCGTGTCCGGCTCAAACCGGACTGTCCTGAGCGAAATATCGCCCGTTTCTATAATTATAGGATAACCGCTTGTCGAATCGACGCGAACCACCGAACCGTCCGAAAATTCGAGCACCGTGACCGGCGTCCCGTCCTCCGCCTTTTCAGGCGAAGCACCGACGACATCCGCTGTCAGCGAAAACGCATCCGCGGCGCGAAGAAGCCCCGAAAGCGGCTCGCCGGACAGCTCGAGTCCGTCATATGTGACCGATATGCTGCCGTTCTTCCGCACCGCCGCAACACCGCACAGCGTCTCGGGCGCCGTATACTCAATGCGCGCGTCGCGCGGTGAACCGTCCTCGGGAAGCCCCGAAAGCTCGATGCGCGCTCCGAACGTGACACCGTTTGTCCTTCCCGTCACCTCGGCGCGCAGCGGCGGCTTCTGATAAGCCGTAAAGTCCGCATCCCCGGGTACCTGTGTGCACCCCGCAAGCAACAATAGCACCGATCCCGCGGCTGCGGCGCATAACGTGCGCCTCACCGCACAAATGATCTTCATTCCCATTTCCGCCTTTCCTTCGTTTTCATTCCGCACCGCCGCGCCGTGCGCGTCGGCAGATGCGGCAAAGCTGCGTCCCCGTCATAAATGCCCTGCACAAAACCGTTTCGGGACCTCAACCTTGCTACATTATATTGCAAAACCGAAGGAAATATGATATAATTGTACCGATATGATGCGCAAAGGGCTGAAAAACATTTCGACGCATATTATACACCCGATAAAACGGCAACGCAAATTTTATGACTTGTATTGCCATTACTGACTTTGTATCTCAGTCGTATCAGTCCTGTTTATTGCTCCGCTTGCCGATAAATACTTTTTTGTCATATTAATCTACAGCTTTTTTCTGAAAGGACCATGCAATTATGCATTCATATAAGCTCTATTCCTCCCTTCCCGACCTCGCCACACATAAAATATGGGCTGAGATCGACCTCGATGCCCTCAGGTCCAACTACCGCGCGCTTGCCAAAGAAGTGAAAAAAGGCACTCCCGACTGCCGCCCGATGTGCGTCGTCAAAGCCGACGCATACGGTCACGGCATCGACGCGTGCGTTGACGCGCTGCTCGGCGAGGGCTGCGATTTCTTTGCCGTTTCAAGCATTGAAGAGGCACTCGCGGTAAGGCAGGTCTGCCGCTCGGTAAATGCCGATGCCGATATCCTCATACTCGGCTATACGCCCGCAGAGGAAGCGGTAACGCTCTCACGCTGCAATATAATACAAACGGTGTTCTCATCCGACTACGCGCGCTCTCTTTCAAAGCGCGTCTCCGCTGCGGGAAAAGCGCTGCGCGTTCACATCAAATTCGACACGGGAATGAACCGCATAGGCTTCCCCGCTCACAGCGCCGACGAGATCGAGCGCTCCGCTCATGAGATCGCCGCAGTGTCCGCTCTGCCTGGCATCATCGTAGAGGGCGCGTTCACGCATTTCGCCCGCGCCGACGAAACCGCAGGAGATGCAAGAACGCGCGAGCAGGCGGAAAGGTATTTTGCGCTGCTTGAACGTTCACGCGCGCTCGGAGCGCCGATAAGCGTTCGCCACATATGCAACAGCGCGGCGACTCTGCGTTTTCCGGAATATCACCTTGACCTCTGCCGCCTCGGAGTGCTGCTCTACGGCGCGGAGCCGTCGGATATGTTCAACTTTGAGGTGAAGCCCGTGATGCGCCTCTGCGCGCAGATATCGCAGGTACACACCCTGCGTGCCGGCGAACAGCTAAGCTACGGCGGAACGTTTACGGCTCCCGCGGATATGCGCATAGCCACCGCTCCGATCGGGTATGCCGACGGCTTCATCCGCGCATACTCCGGCGCCGAGGCGGTAATATATTCAAAGGAAGGTGCACGGCGCGGCATCGGCAGGATCATCGGCAGGATCTGCATGGATCAGTGCATGCTCGACCTCTGCGGCACAGACGCGCACGAGGGCGACGTCGCCGTGCTGATAGGCGAACCGGGACAGCTCGACGCGCTTGCCGCGCTTGCACACACGATAAACTATGAATGTCTCTGCCTTATCTCCGCACGCGTGCCGCGTGTGGTGCGCGGCGGGGGCAGCGACTGAGGCGGCAATATCTTATCTTACCCGTTCCGCTTCGAATTTCCCGCCCACGGGCGGCAAGGATGGCTCAGAATGAAGAAAACAAAACAGATCCTGAGGACAGCGGCGATGCTTGCCGTCGCCGCCATGCTTCTGACGGCTGCATTCGGCTGCCGCAACGCGTACGACGGCGAGGACCCGCAGTCCTCCGGCAAACGTCCCGCGCAGACAGACAGTCCCCCCGACGTGTCGTCGGCACCGCCCAAGATCATTTTCACGCCGGTGGAAAGCGCCGCGCCCGGGTTTTACGACGGCTATACCTTCCGTGTGCTTGAAAAGACCGACGGCGCCGACTCGCTCACCGCCGACGACGCACAGGATATGATCGCAAAGGCAGAAGAGGAACGCGGCGCTAAGATAAGCGTAATGCTTTCGACCGATCCCGTCGGCGACGCATCAAAAAGCATTGAGTCGGGCGACCTGACGTTTGACGCAATGAACCTCCCGCTCACAGACCTTGCGGTCCTGCTGCGCTCGGGGTATCTTGAAAATCTCGCCGCGCTCGGCATCGATCCGCAGGCTGCGGGAGCCGAAAACTCAATGGCTGAAAGCCTTGCGGTCAACGGGAAATATTATATAGCCTTCAGCGATATAACGCCCTCGTCGCTTAAATCGACGTATGCGCTGCGCTGCGACGTGGAAGCGGCGCTTTCAAACGAAATATACGCGATATTCGGCAAGGACATACGCGACGCGGCATTGGCGGGCGAGCTGACACTCGAAAAGCTTTTGCGCGTATATGAAGATGCGGCTCTTATCGTCGCCTCCACACTGAAGGACACGGTGCTCAGCCTGCCAGAGAACGACGCAGAACAGTCGGCGCTCTCGCTTTTCACCGCAATGGGCGGCGAAATATTCGCACGCACCGAAAGCGGGCTCGGTCTTGCAGTCGAAAGCGACGGCTTCCGCACGGCATACGGAAATGCGGAGCTGATAGTAAAAGACGCGGGCGGCAACAGCACCTCGGTCTTTACCGTTGAAAAATTCGGCTCGTACAGCTCCGAGGTCACCTGCTATCTTCCCCTCCCCAAGCCCGACGCCGACGCACCGTACCGCTGCTTTTCATCGCCCGACGGGACATACGGTTGGGCTGTTCCGCTCGGCACCGGGTACGGAAAGCGGACGGCGGACATCACGCTCGCACTTTTTGAAGCATCCTCGGGCAGGACCGACGCATGGATCGGTGACAACACCGACGGATACAAGCTCAACGCGAAGCTTGCCCGTCTGATATTCTCGTCGCGAGTATGCTCCGTCGCCGCGCTTTACGACTGGGGCGGGTTCAGCGAACTGACGGCTGACGGCATATTGAACGGAAGATCCGCCGATGCCCTGCGGGAGACCTCTTTATATTCAAAAAAAGCCGCGGCGGCAGCCGCAGCAATAGAAATATTCACCGAACGGCTCCGCTGAGCCGAAAAAACGAAAGCAAAGGCATTTTAAAATGAAAAAAACATACAGGACCGAAGTCAGAATGTCCGAAGAGCTTGCACGCAAGCTCCTCTACATAAGCGCAGCCGAGGGACGCACACCGAACAACCAGTTCATGTTCATGCTGCGCGGCAATATCCAGTACTTTGAGCGCACGAAGGGCAAAATACCCGCAGACAAGCTGGCGGCGATAGACCTTTCCGCCTTTGAGACCGACGCCCCCGAAGAAAAGTGAGCATAAAGGGTTACCGCATCGACGGAGCGCTCGTGATATTGAGCGGCGCGTCCTCCGGCATAGGCTTTGAGCTTGCCGAGCTGCTTGCCGTGCGCTGCGGGTGCACCGTGATAGGAATAGGACGGCGCGAGTTGAAGCTTGCAGAAGCTGCGGAAAAGATACGCGCACACGGCGGGAAGTTCGAATACCGTGCGTTTGACGTTACCGACGCCGGCGGATGGCGCTCTCTTGCCGCAGAGCTTGAGGCGGCGGGGCGCATACCCGACGTGCTCATAAATAATGCCGGAACACTGCCGCCGTTTGCCGGCTTTCCTCTCGAAGGCGGAGCGGACGCCGTGCGCAAAACTGCCGAACTGAACTTTCTTTCTCAGGTATACGCCGCCGAGATAATGCTGCCGCTGCTGCTGCGCTCGCCGCGCGGTGCACTGATAAACGTGGCAAGCTCCGCCTCGCTTTGCGCCCTGCCGGGCAGCGCGGCATATTCGGCGTCAAAAGCTGCCTCGCGTGCATTCACCGAGGCGCTCGCCTGCGAATATCGCGGCACTCTTTACGTAGCATCGGTCTGCCCCGGCTTCACCGCGACGCCGATATTTGACGGTCAGAAGGGTGACATCACGGTATTCCTGCGTTTTGCGTCGTCACCCGCAAAAATGGCAAAGAGCATCCTTTCGGGCATACGGCGCGGGAGGACGCTTATAGTCCGCGGCGCCGACGCGCACGCAATGAGCATCCTCTACCGCTTTTTCGGGACCGCGGGCGAAAGGCTCTGCGCCGACGTGCTGCACCGTTTCGGCGGCGAGCTGTTTGAAAAATGCTTTTTCGATAATAAAAAGAAATGACCGGCGTCCGCGCGGCGGACGCTTTTGCCGCATTGCGAATATAATGTACTGTACGACAAGGAGGACATTATTTTGCAGTGCACAGAAAAAAACGACAGATACCCGTTTGTAAACCTGCCGCTGCCGTATCCTTATTCGGCACTTGAACCGTATATCGACACCGAGACCATGCGTCTGCACCATGACGCGCACCTCGGCACATACATAAAAAACCTCAACGCCGCGCTTGCGGGAGAGCCGTCGCTTCAAAAGCTGACTCTCACAGAGCTCATCTTCAGCGCGCCGCGGCTTGCGCAGCCGCTCGGCAGAACGATATGCAACAATGCGGGCGGCGTTTACAATCACCGCCTTTATTTTGACACGCTCACGCCGCCCGACTGCCGCGAACCGGAGCCTGTCGGTGAGCTCGGCACGGCAATACTCAGGCGCTACGGAAATTACGGCGGCTTTTACGCCGCGCTCAAAGCAGCTGCGCTCTCGGTATTCGGCTCGGGATATGCTTTTCTGACCGCCGGTGCGTGCGGGCTTTCGATCGTAACGGGTGCCGATCAGAACTCGCCGCTTACGGGCGGCAGCTTTCCGATCCTCGCTCTCGATGTCTGGGAGCACGCATATTATCTTCTGCACCACAACCTGCGTGCAGATTATATCGATAGCTGGCTTTCGGTCGTTGACTGGCGCACAGCCGACGAACGGTATCGCCGATATATAAAATACTGCCGCAAATAACGAATGACGGGGCTGCCGCGCTAACGTGCGGCAGCCCCGTGTATCAGTCTGTCCCGCCGCGGCGGGCGATCATATCGGCCATGCCGTGCATACGCGGGTAGGCGTACTCAAAAAAGCGGCGGTATGCCGTGCAAAAGCGGTTTTTGCCGCCCGGCATATCATAGCTGCACAGCGGGGATACCTCTCCTCCTACACGGTTGCGGCGGCATCCGTTGCGGCAAAGCGGCAGCCAACGGCATTCGCGGCACTCGTCGGGAAGCACCCGCGATGCTTCGATGAACCCGATCCTCTCACGTGCGCGATCTATATCATCAAAGCTGTCGCGGGAAAGATCGCCGAGGCAGTAGGCGTCAAGAGCGTAGAAATCGCACGGATAAACACTTCCGTCCGACTCGATAAGATACTGCGCCGAGCAGACTCCGCACATACCGCACTCCTCGGGACGCCACCCCGCAAGTATGCCGACCCAGTTTTCAAAGTCGCGGTTGTAGACATAATATTTTTCGCCTCGGCAGGCATCCGCATACCACAGATCGAACATACGGCAGAGAAATTCGCCGTACTGCTCAGCCTCGAGCCCGTATTCGCCGGCGCATTCGCCGTCAAGCGGCGCAACGCATGGGATGTATTGCTGAAATCTGAAGCCCGAACGCGCAAAAAAACCGTAAAGCGCCTGCGCGTGCGCGGCGGATACCGACGTAACGACGGTGAGCGTGTTGAAATCGACTCCCGCGCGGCGCATATTGGATGCGGCACGCATTACGGCGTTGAAGCAGGATTTGCCCGCGCGCGTCACACGACAGCGGTCGTGATACTCCTTGGGGCCGTCCACCGAGAGCCCGACAAGAAAGCCGTGCGCGGCGAAAAACTCGGCAAATTCCGGGTCGAGGTGAGTTCCGTTCGTCTGAAGAAAATACGAAACGGACACACCGTGAGTGTTGTTTTTTTCGACGAAATCGCAGACGAACCTGAAAAAGTCAATACCCGCCAGCAACGGCTCACCGCCCTGAAAACCGACGGACAACGGCTCGTGCGCGCCGTCGCGCGCACAGCGCTCAAGCGCCTTTGAAAGTATCGCGGCGACGGTCTCCTTTTTCATTATCCCGCGCGACGCTTCGGCGCGGCGGGACATTTCATCGGCATAAAAGCAATAGCGACAGCCGAGGTCGCACGCACCGGAGGCGGGCTTTATCAGAAGATACATCAGCTCTTATCGAAGTCGGCATACACATCCGAGCCTACGATCACCTCAATATTCCCGTCGGGATGTATGCGGAAGGTAACATCGTCCTGTGCTATGCGCACAAATTCCGCGCCGTCATGCGGATAGCGCTCGGCAAACACGCCGGAGGCAGTTTCGCGCTCGGCGCTCGTGATGATAATGTATTCGGGAGTCAGCGCGTGCATATGAGCCGCAGCGGTGTCGCGCGCTATACCATGATGCACCCATTTTGCAACGTCAACGTGCTCGCCTATCACGTCGCGCCACAACTCAGCCATTCTGTCGTAAGGCTCGTCGCTCCTGTCGTCGAATCGCTTCATCGTGTCACCGGTAAAAAGCACCTTGCGTCCCGCAGCGCCGAATACGTGCCACAGGCAGTTTGAATTTATCACCGTTATCGACGCGCGCTTGTCGTCGCGCACACCGTCGCTGTAAAGCTCGGTCATGATACCGATATTTTCGGGCGTTCCCCAGTCACACTCGGGCGGAAGGATATCAAGCGTCATGCCGCCCGCCGTGCGTCTTTCGTATCCGCCGCGTCCCGCCGTGACAGCGGTTATTTTTGCGTTCGACTGATATTTTTCAATGACCTTTTCGAGCATGGGACGGAAATACGCGTCGTCGTTCATGGGATACTCCGCGGGCAGGAGCGTCGGAGGCGGTATCACAGCCTCGTCGAGCTCAAAATACGGGCTTTTGAGGATATGTACCACCGTCTCCTGAACATGATCGAGGTGAAAATGCGACGCAAGCCATGTAAAGCGCAGCTTGTATTTTTCATTATCGACATCATGGCGGCGATTGCCGAGCCACGCCTGACGCAGCTCGAGCATACGGCAGAGCGAATCGTAATTTCCGCGCATTCCGCCGTCGATCAACCAGACGTTTTCGTTGTAGGTTATAATAAAAGCGTCGGATTTGCAGCGTTCTGCCGAAGCGTGACCCACACACCTTATGCGCAGCACATCATCGTGCGGTGCGAGATCGTTTACATACATGATAATGACCCCTTTTTGACGTTTCGGGCGGACAGCTACCGAAAGGTACGGAATATACCCTGACGTTCGCAGCTTTCCTTCGCCGTCAGTTGAATTTCACTTAATATTTTATCATATCCCACGCGTTTTTTCAATAAAATTATTGTGAACCTTTTCATGCTTGACCGCAAGCGGCATTTGTGATAAAATTATACGGAATGATCGGTTTATCCGGATGTAAAAGGTAGTTTGCATTATGAACAAAAAAATAAAGAAGCCCGAGCTGCTCTCCCCTGCGGGAGATGCCGAAAAGCTGCGAGCCGCCGTGCGTTTTGGCGCCGATGCGGTATATCTGGCGGGTGAAGCGTTCGGAATGCGCTCCGCATCAAAAAACTTTTCGCTCGAAGGGCTGTATGAGGCTGCGGAATTTCTGCATTCGCTCGGCAAAAAAATGTATATAACCGTAAACGTCTTGCCGCACGGCGGCGAATACCCCGCGCTCACGGAGTTTCTGCGCGAGGTGCGCGGTGCGCGTCCCGACGCATTTATCGTTGCCGACCTCGGCGTTATCGGACTTCTGAAAGAGGAGATCCCGGAGGCGCACATACACATCTCAACACAGGCAAGCATAACCTCGCCTGCTGCGGCAAGGGCATACGCCGCCCTCGGTGCCTCAAGACTTGTGCTGGCGCGTGAGCTGAGCCTTGCGGAGATCGGTGAGATACGCGCGGCACTGCCCGACGACGTGGAGCTTGAATGCTTTGTACACGGCTCGATGTGCGTGTCATACAGCGGCAGGTGCCTGCTTTCAAACATGATGGCAGGGCGTGACGCCAACCACGGCAGATGCGCTCAGCCCTGCCGTTGGAACTATACCCTCATGGAGGAAAAACGCCCCGACGAGCGCTTTCCGATAGAGGAGACACCTGCGGGGACCTTCATCATGTCCTCAAAGGATATGTGCATGATAGAGCACATCCCCGAGCTCATCGACGCGGGGATCGCCTCGTTCAAGCTTGAGGGCAGAGTCAAATCAGCTTATTACGCGGCGGTCGTGACGAACGCCTACCGCATGGCTGTTGATGCCTACGCCGCCGACCCCGACGGCTACCGCTTTGACCAGCGCTGGTACGACGAGCTTTGCTCTGTCTCACACCGCGAATACGACACGGGATTTTATTATGACAGCCCCGCCGACGACCCAAAGCTCTGCCGCGAAAAGGGCTATATCCGCGAAAAAGCATACCTCGCGCTTGCTACCGACTGTGATATACTGCCCGCGCCGCTCGTGCGTGAAACCGATGGCGGCACGCTCTTCCGCTTCACGCAGCGCAATAAGCTGACCGTAGGCGAGACCGCCGAGCTGCTCACACCGGGAAAGCCGGGGCAGGCGTTCCGGGTGGCCGAAATGTATGACGCCGACGGCCTTCCCATCGACTCGGCGCCGCATCCTTCAATGGTATTTTACCTGCGCGTGCCGTTTGAGGTGCACGCGGGCGATATTCTTCGCGCGGGCAACTGACAGCCGGCGCACGGGACGTTCAAAAGCATTAAAGGACCGAAAGGCGAAACGAAATGTTTTTTGAGCTTTTGCGCGCCCTGCTCTACGGTATTATCGAGGGCATAACCGAATGGCTGCCTGTCAGCTCTACCGGGCATCTTATTATCATTAACGCCATCCCCGCACTGGAGCTCGGCTCGTCGCTTCCCGGCGAATTTCGAGCCGAATTCTGCGAGATGTTTGAGGTCGTGATACAGCTCGGCGCGATAATGGCGGTCGTTGTGTTCTTTTTTGACCGGCTTTATCCCTTCGGACGAAAATCCCACCCGAAAACCGCAGCCGAAAGCCGCGCTTCTCTCATGCTGTTGGCAAAGATCGCCGTCGCATCGCTGCCCGCAGCGGCAGCGGGGCTTGCCGCCGACCGGCTGCTCGAGCACTTCACCGGCTGCGGTCTGCACGCGCTGCTTTATACTCCGCCCGTCGTCGCCTCGGCGCTCATAATATACGGAATATTCTTTATCGCCGTCGAACGCCTGCGCCGCGGCAAAGCGCCAGCCGTTGAAAGCGTAAACGATATAACATTTGCAAACGCTTTGCTAATAGGCGCATTTCAGGCACTTGCGATAATTCCCGGCACGTCACGCTCTGGCTCAACGGTGCTCGGCGCTTGCTGCCTCGGGATATCGCGCACCGCCGCAGCCGAATTTTCGTTTTTTATGGCGATACCCGCAATGCTCGGCGCGTCTCTCATAAAGGGAGCAAAGTTCTGCCGTTTTCTCGCCGCGTCGGGCGAAACGCTCCCCGCCGCGGAGACGGCCGCGCTTGCCGCCGCCTTTGTCACGGCTTTTGCCGTGTCCGTTGCGACCGTCAGGTTTTTGCTCGACTTTGTAAAGCGGCATACATTTTCCGCCTTCGGCGTTTACAGAATTCTTCTCGGCATTGCCGTGATAGCTTGGTTCGGACTGAAAAAATGAATGACGAAAAACTTGTTATCCCATACCCCGTGATAGTGGAGGGGAAATACGACCGCCAGAAGCTCGCCTCGGTCATCGACGCGCAGATAATCACGACCGACGGCTTCGGCGTATTCAAAAACCGCGAAAAGGCGGCGCTCATACGCGCGCTGGCAAAAAAAACACCCGTCATCGTCCTCACCGACCCGGACGGCGCGGGCAAGGTCATACGCTCGCACATCGCGGGACTCATCCCGCCCGAGCGCATGATAAGGCTGTACATCCCGCGCATAGAGGGCAAGGAAAAAAGAAAAACATTGCCGTCCGCCGAGGGCGTGCTCGGTGTCGAGGGCATGGATGTCTTGCTCCTGCGCGAGCTCTTTCTTCCCTTCCGCAACGGCGACGCCGTTGCACGTGCTGCAGTCAATCCCCTCTCAAAAACCGATTTTATGCTTGACGGGCTCTCAGGCGGCAGCAACAGCTCAGCGCGTCGTGACGAAATAGCGAAAAAAGTCGGGCTTCCCGCCGGCATGAGCGCCAACGCCCTGCTTGCGGCACTCAGGATAATGATAAGCTATGACGAATATCTCGCGCTCACGGAAAGAGAGCCGACCGAAAACGCTTAATGCGTTCGGTCGGCTCTCTTTTGCCTTCAAAGCCCGGCGCTGTCCGCAGATCGCAGCTCAGCCGATGCTTTCGGGAACTTTAATGTCGGGGAGGCTCACATCGGGCGTCTGACCCATTATCGTCTGGATTATACGCTCCTGAAGATCGGGGTTGGCGGCAAGAACTATCAGCACTATGAGTGCGATAACTACGCCGATGATGCCGAGGATGAGTCCCGCAAGCGCCATACCGTCAAGCTTGCCCGCTTTTTTGGAATAAATGATCGCCAGCACGATGGCAACCACGCCGAGTGCGACGCAGAGCGGAGTGCAGCAGCAGCAAAGTCCCGCAGCCGACAGAATGCCGAGCACGAGGGATGCAACGGCAAGCCCGCGCGGAGCTGTCTGCTTCACCTCATCGGCAAAGGGGTCGGGCGTATACTGCGTGTTGGGCGCGGGCGTATATCCCTGATCGTTGAAATTGGGTTGGTTGTTCATTGAAATGACCTTTCCTTTCCTTTCCTGCCGGATCTTTACCGTCATAAATTACAGACCTTCGGTCCCGGATTTATGAAAAATATTTTTCGGCAACGTATCTCGCAACATGAACGCCGCTTGCGGACGCCTGCGAGAGAGAATGAGTAACACCGCCGCAGTCGCCTATGACGAAAAGACCGTGGTGCAGTGTTTCGAGGTTGCTGTCGATCGCGACCTCCATATTATAGAACTTGACCTCAACGCCGTAAAGGAGCGTGTCGTCGTTTGCGGTGCCGGGGGCGATCTTGTCAAGCGCATAGATCATCTCTACGATGCCGTCGAGGATGCGCTTGGGCATTACGAGCGAAAGGTCGCCGGGCGTAGCCGTGAGCGTAGGTGTGACAAAGCCCTCTTCGATGCGCGAATGAGTGGAACGCTGACCGCGCATAAGATCACCGAAGCGCTGCACCATCACTCCGCCGCCGAGCATATTCGAAAGCCTTGCTATGCTTTCGCCGTAGCCGTTGCTGTCGCGGAACGGCTCGGAAAAATGCTTTGCAACAAGCAGCGCAAAGTTGGTGTTGTGAGTATACTTTGCGGGGTCCTCATAGCTGTGACCGTTTACCGTCACGATGCCGTTCGTGTTTTCGTTAACGACCGCGCCGCGCGGGTTCATGCAGAATGTGCGCACAAGATCCTGAAATTTTTCGGTGCGGTAGACTATCTTGCTCTCGTAAAGCTCGTCGGTAAGGTGAGCGAATATCTCATAGGGCAGCTCGACGCGCACGCCTATGTCGACGCGGTTCGACATCGTGGGGATCTTAAGGTCATGTGAGACCTTCTCCATCCACTTGCTGCCGCTTCTGCCGCCCGAGATTATGCACACGCGGCAGCTGAAGCTTCCGTGATCGGTGGAAACTATATATCCGTCATCGGTCTTTTCGACCGACGTCGCCTCAGTATAGAAATGAAAATCCACTTCTTCCTTAAGCTCATCGTAAAGGTTGCCGAGAACGACATAGTTTTTGTCAGTTCCGAGGTGACGCACCGATGCGTCGAGCAGATAAAGACCGTTTCTCATGCAGAGCGTCTTTATATCCGAATTTGCGGTCGTGTAGAGTTTTGTATCCTCTCCGCCGTGAGAGGTGTTTATATCGTCAACATAGCGCATAAGCTCAAGCGCGGTGCTCTTGCCTATGTGCTCGTGCAGCGTGCCGCCGAACTGTGTGGTTATGTTGTATTTGCCGTCGGAGAACGCTCCGGCTCCGCCGAAGCCCTTCATAATGCTGCAATGCTTGCAGCCGACACAGGCTTTTACCTTTTCTCCGTCGATGGGACAGTGGCGCTGCGCGAGCGGTGCGCCCGCCTCGATAACAGCGATCTTTGCTTTTTTGTTTTTCTTTTTCGTCAGCTTGACAAGCTCATAAGCGGAAAAAATGCCGCCGGGACCCGCGCCGACAATGATAACGTCGTAGTTCACGGAATTCAGATTGCCTTTCTGCCGGCGGCATAAACAGACCGTCGGAATTTATAGCACACAGGTGCCTTTTACATTAATATAATACCACAAACCACCTCAAAAATCAACCGCCGCACACATTTTCAGAAAAGTATTTATGAAATCTTTACAATGTTCGGCTTTGCTTGACAAACCCGCGCATTTCATATATAATGGTGTTTGACATAATATACCCAAAGGAAAGGTGAATATTCAATGAAGGCTCAAAGATCGGCAAAAACGGCTCCGGTGCGCGCTCTGGCATCGGTGCTCGCGCTCATTTTCACTTTTGCGGCAGCTCTGCTTCCCTCTTCGGCTGCGGTAACGGACGACGGCGGACTGACAGTCCCCTACTCCTGCCCTGCGATATGCGCCGTTGAGGGCGACACGGTAAAGCTCGGCGATCATTCCGTTCAGTTTGAGAGCGGCAAGACCGTTGACGCAAAAAAGATCACATGGTCGTCATCCGATATCGCGATCGACGGCGGCAGCGTGACTCCCGCCGCGGGCATATACATCCTCACTGCAGCGGCTGACGGCAAGAAAAAGACCGTAGTTCTCACCGTCCGCGCCAAAAATGAGACGGACTATGTCCTCTACCGCAGCGATTTTTCGGGCACCGATGCCCGCGGGCTGCGCACCATTGAAGAAAAGAGCGGCGGCAAGGTAAAATACGATACCGACGGCTCGCTCATACTCGACGCCTCCTCTTCGCAGGACGCCTATGCGCGCGTTCTGCTGCCCGAATACCTTGACGGTTTCGGCGATATAAAGGTCGAGGCGCGCATGAAGCTCGACAGCGCCGTCAACTCAAAGCGCTGGGCATCCGTTATGCTTCGCGTGCAGACGGCAAAGAACTACCCGTATATGCAGCTCTGCCTGCGCTACGACGCCTCGCTTGCCAACGGTACCGAAATAGCCGAGCGCACCGTTGCCGACAAATGGAACGTCACGCAGAAGGCGAGCGCCTCGATAAAAAGCTCGGAATTCAACACCGTCGCCGCCGATGCCTCCGGCTCGACGCTGACATACCTGCTGAACGGAAAGACTCAGCTCACCGAAAAGAACGTACTGCTCCCCACGGGTGCCGTGGGCTTTCAGGCAAACGGCTGCCGCCTCACCGTCGATGAGGTAAAGGTGACGGTCGGCAAAATATCCGATTCCTCCGTTCCCGGAAATATAAACGAAATTCGCACGCCCGACTCGAACGTGATCCTTCCGCCCTCATCTGTCGTTCCGGTCGAAAGTGCCGACGCTCTCGCGGCAATACTCAAAGACCCGCCCGTCGCCGCGATACTCAATGTAAACAACGCGCTCGACGTTACCGACGGGAGCGGCACAAAATTCGCAACGCTCGACAGCGCGCTCGAAGCGCTCGGCGGCAAGGTCATTGCGGCATTCAGACCGGACGGCACGGCGACTGCCAAAGCCCTTTCGGGCTATCTCTCATCGCACGACCTGCGCGACGTGTTCGTTATTTCGGACAGCGCCGAGGTCCTCTCCGCGGCAAGAGCGCAGTGGCGCCACGCACGCGGCGTTTTCGACTTCACCTCGCGCACCGTCGGCAGCCTTGCGGAGCTTGAGGCTCTCCGCGCCGAGTGCAACACCGCCGACTGCCGCATAATGCTGCTCGCGCCCGAGGCAACGACACGCGAAAACGTCGAATACCTACGCATGAGATTCATGACGGTATGGACGCGCGCGGCGTCGTCGGGAGACGCCGATCTCGTCTCCGCTATCGTCTCTGGAGTTCACGGTATAATCACCGACGACTGCGCCAAGCTCGACAAATGCCTCACCGCATATTTCGGAGCCGGCACCCTCACGCGCGTGACCGGTGTCACGGGACACCGCGGCGTTCCGTCCCTCGAACATCAAAACACCGTAAAAAGCTCGCTTCGCGCATATGAGCTCGGTGCGACGATGATAGAAAACGACCTTCATCTCTCGCGCGACGGCGTGATCATGGTCATGCACAACTCAACGATCGACGCAACAACAAACGGCAAGGGCACCGTTGCGTCGATGACACGTGCCGAGCTTGCAAAATATCTTGTCAAAACCAACAAGAATCTCGCCGAGGGCGATCCCATCCCCACGCTCGAAGACTATATCAAAGCACTCAAGGACAAGGACGTTGTGCTTCAGACAGAGCTCAAATCCACCGACCCGAACCTGATCCCCGCCTTCATAAAGCTCGTGAAGCAGTATGACTACGAGGACAAGGTGATCGTCGTATCCTTCTCGACGGCACAGCTTGAACGCATAAGAAAGCAGATGCCCGGCATCTCGGCGGGGCTTATCACCTCAAATACATATTCAAGTGCCAATCTCAAGCCGTCGCTTGCCGAAATACTCAACTCCACTCAAAGCATCGGCACGGTCTTTGTTCCCACATACGGCAAAGGCTCGCTCGACTCGACGCTGATACGCGAGCTTGCCCTGCGCGGCGTGACCGTGTGGACATGGACGGTCAACAGCGAAGCCGATTTTGCCCGCTATTTCGTCTCCGGCGTCTCGGGAATAACCACCGACAGCACGCAGTTCGCGTCAAAGTACACAAAATATCTCACCACCGACAAGACGGAATACGACCTCACTGCAGGTGAGATCCCAACCGTGACCGCCGTGACATACGAACGCAAGACCGACGACGTGACCGCAAAGTCCGAAATGACGGTCATCGAGACCACAGGCGACCTCACCGTTGCGCAGGATCCCGCGACCGGAGCCGTCACTTATACCGGCACGGGGAGCGCAAAGGTGATATTCTCTGCCGAATTCAATGCCCGCGGCAATAAATACCGCAAGGTGAGCGAGCTTGTAACGCTCACGGCAAACGCTCCCGATACCGGAACGGCAGTCGAACCCGCAA
>CAJLZE010000041.1 GCA_905210995.1 uncultured Anaerotruncus sp. | reverse complement strand
GCACCTGCCGTATGGGAGGGGCGACCTCGGGTTTCACCCGAGCTCACCTCCCCTACATTGATTCGGTAGTATACCTCCTCATCCGGCGCCCTGCGGCACCACCTTCCCGGACACGGGAAGGCTCACAGAGTCGTTTCTTCCGTCACTCAAGGAAAAAAGCGAAATAATTTTTTATCATACTACCTCGGCAGGAGCCTAGGCATGACCTTACGGTGCGCCATGCACGAGCCGTGCGTATTATGTATTTTTCGTTTGCCGCCCGGCGCTCCCCGGAATAATCTCTCTCCGCGTTGGCGTATTATTATATATCGGTCGGTTTTGTCTGTGGTCCGACGTCAAAATTGTAAACAATCCGAATTATCTTTAAAAATATATTGAAATCTTCGTCGGATTATGGTATACTTAACTTATAGCAGATATATCCTGATAAATCGACAAAATTTATCAGAACAAGGGGCGCGAACATGAAAAAAAGGATCATTGCCGGTATACTCGCAGCGGTCATTCTGACAGCTGCCGTTATTATTATAAATGTTTCCACGTCTCAGATCGAGATATACGGACAGCGCATGGACACCTCCGCACGCAGGCTGATCCTTTCCGGCGATGAGATAGGCAGTCTTGAGGAGCTTAAGGAAAATCTGAAAAAGCTGCCGCGCCTCAGATATGCCGACCTCGGTTCGTTCCGCGTTTATGCCCCGTCCGCCGACGAACTGCGCGCCGCTTTCCCGGATGTGACATTCCGTTTCACCACATATATGGACGTGTACGGCAAAGACTTTGACACCGATATAACCTCGATGGATCTCTCCGGCATCGAAGTGACCGAGACCGCCGAGCTGCTTGAGCGTCTGCGCTACTTTCCCGCACTGGCGTCGATAACATTTGACAGCAACAACACCCTGCCGGGCGCGGAGAAGGACAAACTGACCGACGCCCACCCCGCCATTGCGTTCAACGTCGTCTCCACACGCGTCATTTACGGCACGGAATTCCGCGATGACGCTGCGGAGCTTGATTTTTCGGCAGCGACCGTCGGCGACCCCGAAGAGCTGAACGAGATGCTGAGGTTTTTCCCCGCGCTCAAAACGGTCACATTCGGAGACAAAAACGTCCTTCCGAGCGAGGTCCTCGACGAGATAAGCGGTGAATATTCGGATATAAAATTCAATGTGGTCACTACATATGACGTTTGCGGTGTCACGGTGCGTGAGGACGCACGCGAGATCGACCTCACGAACGCTTTATTTGACGACGATAATATAACGGAGCCGCTCATTGATGCGCTGAAACATTTTCCGCTCCTCACTCGCGTTTCGCTCGGCAAGGACAGGATCGTCACCCTCGACGAACGCAAGGAGCTTTGCGAGGCATATCCGGACATCGAATTCAATGCCGTCGTTATGCGCGAGATCTACGGAATGTCTGTGCGCGACGATATCACCTCGCTCGATCTCTCGGGCATAAAGACCGATGATGAGCTTTACGGAATGCTGCTATGGTTCCCGTCCCTCACGAGCGTGACGATGAACAACGTGCGGATGACGCAATACAAGCAGCTTGAGCTGTCGCGTCTGTTCCCCGAGATCAAATTCGACTTTGACGTGATAATCGCGGGCAAAAAGCTCGATTCGCTCTCCGAGAAGATCGACCTTTCGGGCAGAGAGATCACCGATCTCAACGAGATACGCCGCGCGATCCAGCTTTTTCCGAACCTTAACTACCTCGACATGAGCGATTGCGGCATTTCCAACGAGGAAATGGCGGAGTTCCGCAGCGAATATGAGGGCTCGGTCAAAATCGTTTGGCGCCTGCACATGGGTCAGTGGTCGCTCAAGACCGACGCCGTTGCATTCTCGGTGCTGATATACAACTATGAGCACACCCGGCTGACCTCGGCGGATATCCAGGTGCTCAAATACTGCACCGACCTCCGCGCTCTTGACATAGGACACCAAGCGGTGACGGACATCTCGGTAATAGGCGATTACCTGCCCGAACTGCGCATTCTCATATTGGCGGACAACAGAGTCTCGGACCTCACGCCGCTCTCAAAGCTCAAGCATCTGCACTATCTTGAGTTTTTCGTCAACCGTGTATCCGATCTCTCCCCGCTCGCCGAGTGTCGCGAGCTTGTTGACCTCAACATCAGCTACAATTACAGAATCAGCGACATCACCCCGCTGCTCGATCTGCCTTTGCTCGAGCGGCTGTGGCTCGAGTCCTGCCCCATATCGGATGAAAAGGTGGATATCCTGCGCGAAAGATACCCCAATTCAAAGATAATAAAGTACGGAAAGGGCTCGGTCGATCAGGGCTGGCGCTCGCACCCGCGATACAGAGCCATGATAGAAATGTATCACAAAAAGAACTTCATCAGCGAGCTGTTTTCAAGATACGACGGAAAGACCGAATCTCTCCTCACCGAGCCGCTCCGCTGATACATACGACATGGGCTGCCGCGCCAAAGCGCGGCAGCCACTTTTGCAAACGACGCCCGGCAAAGCCCGATGGCGCATCCTCCAAAAAACAATTTAATAATGTAGGTGAGGGTGAGCTCGGGTGAGACCCGAGGTCGCCCCTCCCGCGAAACGAGCACGGATTTCATTCTCGGGAGGAGCAGAGCCCCTCCCCTACGGCAGCACCCATGTAGCGGGTTTTAAGCTCGAACTCTTGCCAAGGCTCCCTCGTGATGGAGCTGTCGCCGCAGGCGACTGAAGGAGTCGGTTTAAAGTAACTAAAGTAATAAGGTGGATCCCGCCGCGGCGGGATCCTTGTTTCACCCTAAAAGACCGAATCACATTTTCAAATAAAAAAGGGCTGTTAAAAAACTCATTTTGAGTTTTTTTACAGCCCTACTGTTTGTTTATATCAGCCTTTTTTCAGCTTTGCCTGTGCCTTGAGGCGCTGCTCGGTGTTGAGTATGCGCTTGCGGAGTCTTATCGACTTCGGCGTCACCTCGATCAGCTCGTCGGAGGCGATGAATTCGATCGCTTCTTCAAGGCTGAAGATAACGGGCGGCGTGAGTATCAGCTTCTCGTCCGCTCCGGAGGAACGAATAGCGGTAAGCTGCTTCTTTTTGCACGGGTTGAGGGTTATATCTTCCATCTTGGGGCATTCGCCGACGATCTCGCCCTCGTAGACCGGCATACCGGGAGACACGAACATCCGTCCGCGATCCTGAGAGTTGTAGATGCCGTAGGAGGTCGTCTCGCCCGCCTCGCTTGCGACAAGCGAACCGGTGAATCGCATTGTGACCTCGCCCTTATAAGGTGCGTAGCTGTCGAATATCGAGTTCATGATGCCCTCGCCGTGCGTGGCGGTCATGAATTCGGAGCGGTAGCCGAAGAGGCAGCGCGCGGGAATGAGATATTCGATGCGCATACGCGAGCCGACAAGGTTCATTTCGATCAGTTCACCGCGGCGCTGACCGAGCTTTTCGATGACCGCGCCGACATAGATCTCGGGGACGTCAAGAGTCACACGCTCCATAGGCTCGCATTTCTGACCGTTGATCTCCTTATAGAGCACGCGGGGGTTGGAGCAGCAAAGCTCGTATCCTTCGCGGCGCATCGTTTCGATAAGGATGGAAAGGTGCATCTCGCCGCGGCCGGCAACGCGGAAGTTATCGGTCGTATCGCCATCGTTCACACGCAGGGAGACATCCTTGAGCAGCTCACGGTAGAGTCTGTCGCGGATCTGGCGGGAGGTTACGAACTTGCCCTCGCGTCCCGCAAACGGGCTGTCGTTGACCGAAATGGTCATTTCGATCGTCGGCTCGCTGATCTTTACAAAGTGCAGCGGCTCGGGGCGGCTGAGCGAGGTGATGGTGTCGCCGATGGTGATATCCGACGCGCCGGAGAAGGCGATGATATCGCCCATCTTTGCCTCGGTCACAGGGACTCTCTGAAGACCGTCTATCTGATAGATCGAAACTATCCTCACGCGTTTGGGTGCAGCGCCGGAGTGGTAGTTGCAGACGAGCGCGTCCTGGTTCTGTCTGATCGTACCGCGTTCGATGCGTCCGATACCGATCCTGCCGACGTAATCGTTGTAGTCGATGGTGGAAACGAGAAGCTGCAGATCGTCGTCCGGGTCGCCCTCGGGCGCGGGAATGTAGCTGAGTATCGTTTCGAACAGAGGCGTGAGATCGGTGCCCTTTTCAAGGGGGGAGAGCGACGCCGTGCCGTCACGTCCCGAGCAGAAGATCATGGGGCTGTCAAGCTGCTCGTCGGTCGCGTTGAGATCCATGAGAAGCTCGAGAACTTCCTCCTCGACCTCCTCAATGCGCGCGTCGGGCTTGTCTATCTTGTTGATAACGACAATAACGGGATGGTTCAGCTCAAGCGCACGCTGAAGCACGAAGCGCGTCTGGGGCATGGGGCCCTCTGCGGCATCGACCAGCAGCAGAACTCCGTTGACCATCTTGAGCACGCGCTCGACCTCACCGCCGAAGTCTGCGTGACCGGGGGTGTCAACGATATTGATCTTGACGTCCTTGTAGTGGACGGCTGTATTTTTGGAAAGGATCGTTATTCCGCGTTCACGCTCGATGTCTCCCGAGTCCATAACGCAGGTGCCCATTTCCTGATTATCACGAAAAATACCGCCCTGCTTCAGCATCTGATCCACGAGCGTGGTCTTGCCATGGTCAACGTGGGCGATAATTGCGATGTTTCTCAGATCTTCTCTTTTTATCTTCATCCGAACGACTCTCCTTGACGGGCGTGATATATTCTCAAAATACCGTACCCGCAAAATATCGGCGCGGCACTCCGCGCCTGAAAACATACCTTATTATTATATCACACTTTTTAACAATACGAAAGTGTTCTTTTCAATAATATTATTGACCACAAACGGTGTTTTTTTGTCGCATATGACCGATTATTTGCCGCAGCGGGCGCAAAATACTGTAGATTGGCACCGCTTACCGCCCGATAGTTATGCTGCGTACCATGTTTGTACGCTTTTGAAGCTCCGGATGCGGCATTTGCGCCGTCTCCGTCCGCCGCCGATGCTTCACGTATGTAAAAGTAGTATGTTTCATAAACTTCAAATATCATATTTGGCTATATTTCACGCGGCGTTTTTCGACATTACACAAATCAAAAGTATTTCGAATCAGACGCCCGCGAAATTCGACATGGTTCGATGATACGACCGTTCAAGTTGTTCGTCATGCATCGTATCAAAATCGTTCATTTAAATGCAATTTAGACGTTCATCTCTTTATTATAGAATATATACGTCTACAATTAGATTAAATTTTTTAAAATCCACTTGACAATCTTCGGTTTATGTGATATAGTTCTAATCAGAAATGTTTTATTGATTTAAAATGTTATTCCGAAAGGAGCAGATGAGATGGAAGCCAGACTCTTGCGCGAACCGAATTCGATATTTGAGACAACTCTGCTGCTTTTTAACAGCAGAACAGGCAATTCCAGCCGAGAATTAAAGGAAACGATACAAAAGCGCTTTGCAATAGACCGAAATGTGCTCGACAGCTGCTTTGACGCTATAATCGATATGTCGGATTACGTTGTCAACAACGTAAAGGCGGATAATGAGCTGCTCGACTTCCTTTTCGGACGTCATTCGTCGATGAAAGGCTGCTTTGCATTC
Source organism: uncultured Anaerotruncus sp. (assembly GCA_905210995.1). Classification (GTDB taxonomy): domain Bacteria; phylum Bacillota; class Clostridia; order Oscillospirales; family CAG-272; genus CAG-390. The sequence continues at coordinate 14,638 of CAJLZE010000041.1, read as the reverse complement.
TATCTTATACACGATGTGTGCCGCGTTCCCGAGCAGGACCTTGCCGCCGGCATCGCCGCACTGCGCGAGCAGTCAAAAGCGCTCTTTTTCGTAAATTTCTCATCAATGCTTATCGCCGAGTTCGCACCGGAGGATTATACCGGAGTCATCACCAACTACTCCGAGCTGTTCGCCTTCATCGAAAAGCTCCCCCTCCCCGCCGACGAAAAGTTTCAGCTCTGCCGCCTTTATAATAACTTTGAAGAATACCGCGGTCTGCTCGCGGGGATACTCGAAACAGCAGGCAGACTGTATATGCAGAAGTATGATTCGGTCAAGCACTATATCGGCTGGTTCTCGGCGGCGGTCGCCGAGCCGCTCGCTCAGTCGGGCGCGTCGTACATCGAAAGCAACTACGGCGTGAAGATATCCCCCTCTGCGGATGAGATATATCTTCAGCCTTCGATAGCAATGTGCAGCGGGACGAAATATCTTATGAGCTTTACCTCGGAAAAAGTCGTTGACTTTCTTTACGTCGGCGTCCTCTTTGAGCCGCTGCGCGAGATCACCGATGTTTCGACCGTTGACGACCGCATCTGCCGCGCGCTGCGCACAATGGGAGACGACCGCAAGTTCGAAATTCTCAAGCTGCTTTCCGAGGGACCGAAATACGGCATGGAGCTTGCCTCGCTGCTCGAACTGAGCACGGCAACGGTCTCGCACCACATGGCGCTGCTGCTAGATGCGGGATTTGTGTCGATACGCCGCGAATCCAACCGTGTTTACTATGAGCTGAACCGCAAAAAGCTGCGCGACTTTCTTGACGAACTGCGCTCCTCCCTGCTCGGTCAGTGATACGATAAATTTTTCGCAGAAAGGCACCCGAAAATGACGAACAACGAAAAAAAACTCAGCGCAAAACTTATAATTTTCGACCTTGACGGCACTCTTGCCGATACGGTCGAGTCGATAACCGAGGCAATGAACGCCGCGCTCACCGAAATGGGGCTTCCCCTGCGCGACGAGGCATACATCCGCCGCTCGGTCGGCAACGGCTCGCGCACGCTCTGCGTCCGCGTTCTTCCCGAGGATCGCCGCGACGACGCGACCGTAGCAAAGCTATTGAAAATTTACGACCGCACCTACGGCGAAACATATATGCACGTAAAGTCGCTCTACCCCGGCATGACCGATGCACTTGAGGCGCTGCATGCGCGCGGATACAAAATGGCTGTTTTTTCGAACAAGCAGGACGCATACGTCAAAAATCTCTGCCGCGCACTGCTGCCCGAGGGATATTTCGACGCTGCCGAGGGTCAGCTCGACGGCAGACCGATAAAGCCCGACCCCGCGACCGCACTTGAGATATGCGCCCGCCTCGGCATCGCGCCCGAAGACGCCGTGATGGTCGGCGACGGCGAGACCGACGTTGAACTTTCGCTTCGCGGCGGGCTGACGCCCGTCAGCGTGACATGGGGCTTCCGCTCCCGCGAGCAGCTTGCGGCTGCGGGCGGCAAAATTTTTGTTGACAGCACCGCGGATCTCCCCGACATCTTCGAATAATATATAAACGGCAATGGCTTCCGGAAAAGAATATCTGGAGTTTATTTCAGAGCAGCTGTCGGAATTGGACGATATAACCTACAGGGCGATGATGGGTGAATATATCATCTATTATAAAGGAAAGATCGTCGGCGGTATATATGACGACAGACTTCTCATAAAGCCTGTCGACGCCGCCAAAAGCTATATGCCGACAGCGCCTTACGAATCGCCCTATGACGGAGCAAAGGAAATGTTATTGGTCGAAAACGTGGACGACAAGGAATATCTCACAGGTCTGTTCAACGCAATTTACGACGAGCTTCCGTTCCCGACACGCAAAAGGAAGTAAAATGATATTATAACATTATAACACGAAAGGACCACGCCATGCTAAGATACAAGCTCATCCCCTCGCTTGAAAAGCCCTTTCTCGACGAGAGCCTCAACGATCTCGCGGAACTGAAGAAGATATCGGTGCTGCGCAACGAGCGCCTGTCACTTCAGCTTGTCGTCACCGACGACGGTGACCCTCTGCGCACTTCGCACCGCCGCTTTGTCGGCGTAAAGCCCGAGGGCGTGCTCGCACCTTACACCGTGCTGCGCAGCCTTGAATCCGTACCGTCCGCCATGCCCGCATACCCCGGCAGGAGCGACGCCGGCTATCTTCGCACAACGCCGGGGCTTTATCCCGATCTGCTCTCTCCGCTCCAGATGCGCGGCTCGGTCGCCTGCGTGACGGGGCAGGTGCATTCGGTGTGGGTCGAGATCGACACGCACGGCGAGATCCCCGCGGGTGACTACACCTTCACGCTTGTAATAAACGACGGCGGGAGCATATCGCGCGCCTCGCTGTCTGTCGAGATCATCAGCGCCGGCCTTCCCGAGCAGGAGCTGCGCGTGACGCAGTGGTTCCACTGCGACTGCCTCGCAACATATTATAATGTAGAGATATTCTCCGAGCGTCACTGGGAGATCATCGAAAACTTCGTGCGCACGGCGGTGAAAAACGGCATAAATATGCTGCTCACTCCCGTCTTCACTCCCCCGCTCGATACATATATCGGCGGCGAACGCCCGAACGTTCAGCTCGTCGGCGTCACCATGACCGCCGACGGCGGGTGGGAATTCGACTTTTCCCTCCTCGACCGCTGGATAGATATGTGTGACCGCTGCGGAGTCAGATATTTTGAGATATCACACCTCTTCACGCAGTGGGGAGCCGCACACGCCCCCAAGATCGTTGCAAAAACTCCGGACGGAGTGCGCAGGATCTTCGGCTGGGACACCGATGCCACGGGCAGCGAGTACACCGGATTCATACGCGCGTTCCTCGGTGAATTCCTTGCGCATATGCGCTCCCGCGGGGACGACCGCCGCTGCTGGTTCCACATTTCGGACGAGCCGAACGCCGCGCATCTCGAGCAGTATCTCAAGGCCAAGGAGACCGTCGGCGACCTGCTTGAGGGTTATCCCGTTATGGACGCGCTCTCCGACTACGAATTTTACAAAACCGGTGCGGTCACGATGCCGATACCCGCCAGCAACCACATCGAGCCCTTCATCGAAGGCGGCGTTACACCGCTCTGGACCTACTACTGCTGCGGTCAGGGCGTCGGAGTGAGCAACCGCTTCCTCGCAATGCCCGGCGCACGCACAAGGTACATCGGAGTTCAGTTCTATAAATACAACATCTTCGGATTTTTGCAGTGGGGCTATAATTTCTACAACAACCAGGGCTCATACGACCCGGTGAACCCCTACGTTGACTCGACCGGAAACTATTTCGTACCGTCGGGCGACGCATATTCGGTCTATCCCGCATCGGACGGCACCGCTCTTGAGTCGATGCGTCTCGTGCAGTTCCGCGAGGGCATTGACGATATGCGCGCAATGCGCCTTGCCGAGAGTCTTGTCGGGCGCGAACGTGTGATATCCGCCATCGAGGAGCTGACCGGAGAGATCGTGTTTTCACGCTGCGTCTGCGACAGCAAAAAAATGCTTGCGATACGCGAGAGAGTCAACCGCCTGATCGCCGACGGCATAAAGGCGCACGGCTGACGCCTGGCGTTCATCCGCGAGCGTATGGTCAACAGAATAAATAAGGTGTTGAAAAACTCAAGCTTTGAGTTTTTCAACACCTTTGTTCACTTCAGCCCGCCAGTTGCGGGGTCGTCGAGGAGCTCGCCGTTTTCGCCGAAACGCGAACCGTGGCACGGGCAATCCCACGAATGCTCGGCGGCATTCCATCTGAGCGCACAGCCGAGGTGCGGGCAGCGCGGCACGGTCGGGGTGAGCCAGCCCGCAAGCGCGTGCCCCGCATTCGAAAGAAGCTGCGGGCGCAGCGGCGTGCGCGATGCCCCGTCGGCGCCGAAGGGTCTGAATACCGACTCAAAACGGTTTTCTTTGCCGAGAATGATATCCGACAGCAGCATTGCCGCGACCATCGAGCCGCTCATTCCCCACTTGTTGAAGCCGGTCGCAACATAAAGCCCGTCCGCGCCCCGTCCCGACGAATAGCGCCCGATGTATGGAATGCCGTCAAGAGTCATGCAGTCCTGCGTCGCCCAACGAAAGGCGGCTGAGGCATTCGGATAATGCTTTTTCGCAAATTCGCCAAGCTCGGACCACCCGCCGCACTTTTTGCCGGTGCGCTTTCCGCAGCCGCCGATGAGCAGATACCCGCCCGCATCGCGGAATGAAAGCCCGCCGCTTTTTTCGTCCGCATACATCCCGTCAACGCGCGGCGCGCCTGAAAGCGCCAGCACATAAGAGCGGTGCTGATACATTTTGAGATAATAAAAACCGTGACTGTTGATGACGGGAAAGTGCGTGGCTATAACCACGCGGCGCGCGTGTATCTTCCCGCGGTCGGTCAGCACGTCGCAGCCTGCGAACGCACGCGCCGCTGTGTGCTCGTGTATTCGGTCTGCCGGCAGAGTCGATACTACCGCTGCGGCAAATTCAAGCGGATCAAACTGCGCCTGCCCGTCGAGTTTTACCGCAGCCGCAACACCGAACGGCAGCCCCGGGCAGCCCGAAAGCTCTGCCTGAGCGCCTATGCGGTGCAGCGCGGCATATTCTTTTTTTATCTTTTCCGCATTATCGCGCGAGTAAACATACGCGGCGCGATCTTCTATACCACAGCCGACGGCATCGCAGACCGAATGGTATTTCCTTATCGCCGCAGTGTTAGCCTCGTAATATGCCCGCGTGCGCGCGGTGCCGAACCTGCGGATGAGCCCGGCAAAAACCGCACCGTGCAGAGCCGTTATCTTTCCGGTCGTGCTGCCGCTTACGCCTCCCATCAGCCTGCCGCTGTCGATAAGCATGAAATCGGCTCCCGCGCGCCGGAGCATATATGCCGTAAGGAGCCCCGCCATCCCGCCGCCGACGATAAGCGTGTCGACCGACCTGTCCCCGCTGAGCGGCGAAAAGGACGGCATATGCGCACCGTCCCACCAAAGTGACTGCATCAGAAAAACCTCCGAACAAAACGATCTACAATATTATCACCCGATCGGCTGAATTATATACCGAAAAAGGACGTCTCATCAGCGTGAGACGTCCTCGATAATATTATCCGGAGGCAGAATGTCGTGACAGACCGGGGTATAAAACAGGCGGCGGCGCTCGGCGGGATCATCCGTCTGCGGCAGCAGCCACATGAGCTTTGTAAAGCACGCCTCGGGCGTCATGTCGAACGCCTCAAGCACGCCGATGTCGGTCAGCCCGCTGCCGACGTTGTAGACCGAAAGGTCGGTCCCCTCGCTCTGTACCTGAGTGGTCAGCGCGACCGACTTTCCCGCCGCAAGCGCCGCTTCGACCTCACGTCGGAACGACCCACCGCGGTCGGGCAGACCGCCGACACCGAACGATTCTATCACAAGCGCACGATAGCGGTCGAGCATAAAGTGAAGAAGCTCTGCATCCGAGCCGGGAGTGAGCTTGAGCAGCCCGACCGACGGATCGAGCGCACGGTAAAATCGCTCCTCTCCCGACGTCGGGTCAAAAAACATAGTCAGCCTGCCGTTCTGGACCGTCGCAAGCGGCGGGTAATTCGGGCTTGAAAAGGCTGAAAAGCTTTTGGTGCGCGTCTTTCGTGCGCGCGTACCGAGCAGAACGTGCCCGCCGAACACCACAAGCACGCCCGAAAGCCCCGATGCGGCGCAGATGAAGCTGTCGGTGAGGTTCTGTTTGGAATCTGTCGTGTCAAAGCCTATCGGCTTTTGAGCGCCGGTGATGACTATCGGCTTGCGGCTGTTCTGTATCAGATATGACAGCGCCGCCGCGGTATATGCCAGCGTGTCTGTGCCGTGTGCAATGACAAAGCCGTCATAGCGATCGTAATTGTTTATTATTTCGTCGGCAATGCGCAGCCAGTGCGTGGGAGTTATGTCGGTGCTGTCAAGGGTAAAAAGCTGAACGGCATCTACCCGGCAGATGTCTGACACCTCGGGAATGTGATGCAGAAGCTGAGCGGCGGTCAGCGCCGGGGACAGCGCACCGTCCGACATTTCGGAGGCAATGGTCCCGCCCGTGCCTATAAACAGGATATTTTTCATAGCATAAGTCCTTTCGGATCGGTCAAAGCGTAAACGTTCTTTATAAGTATACCACGATCCGCGACGGTTTTCCATCTTTTTTTGTGAACGGACGCACGAGAGCAAAAAAACATACCCTCCTTATTGACATAAAACCGGAAACGGTGTATAATATATATCGTATGATATCTACCCGTGGCTCAGTTGGATAGCGCGCAAGACTCCGACTCTTGAGGTCGCAGGTTCGAATCCTGTCGGGTAGGCCAAAATGAAGCGTATGGGGCATAGCCTCATACGCTTCATTTTTATTTACCAAAGCTTATATTCGAACCGGCTCAAAACCGCCGCATGGCGGTTTTGAAAGGAATCGCGCCAAGGTGAACTTAAATATCTGATTTTCAGACGCACGATTCGAGGTTCAGGATCCTGTCTCTCATCCTCCGCATATCCGTCAAATAATAATTCAGCCGACATATCTCGCAGCTAAAAACGCAAGCTTTTATATTTAACTGTTGTTTTTTGTGAATTTTAATTGACATACCGCCGACCATACGGTATAATATAAGTGAACAGATTATATGGCTTGCAGCAATGGAGAAACAGACCATTTTGTTCACAACCGGATATGTTATTTATGCGCAAGTTATTCTGTATGGGGCAGCTTGCGTGTTTTGTTTTACAGTAAGTCGATCGCAGTCGGAGGTGACATATGAAAACCCTGATATCAGTTATTAAGGATATTCCCAAAGACCTTCGCCGGTCGACCTCGCTGTTTCTTGTGATAATTCTCGGTATCGCCGCCGCATTCGGCACACATCTGATCGCCTACGGCATCGTCGAGGATATCGCCAAGGAAAAGCGGAGCTATGCCGTGTACAATACGATATCCGTCGTAGGAGCGGGTTCGTTTGACCGGAACACATATGAGAGGATCACGGCTCTGCCTGATGTAAAAAATGCCTTCTGCTTTTTTGCCCCGGGAGATGCGGATTATGTTATTGTCGGCTGGTACGGAAAGAGCCCCGGCAATTGGTTCCCACTCGGTGAAGGCAGCTTTCTCGGCGGCATTCCCGGAAAGAAAGAGGCGTATACATCGTCGAACATCGCGCAGTATGATCCGAACAGTAAAAAGACCGTAAGCATTCACGGCACCGAGTATGAGGTCGTGGGCAGCACAACGCTGTGGGCGCTTAATCTTCTGAACGGGATGGACCGCAGCGAAGTCGCGGCGCTCCTCTCATATTCCTCTTTTGTGTTCGTAGATCTCGGCGAGATCATCGGCACGGATATTTCCGACGCGTGCATACGCGTGCAATTCGACTACGACGGCAGCGAAAGCCGAAAAGACTTTTCCGCCGCCGCAAATGATATTTTCGGCGGGTATACAGACGCAGGCTGCCGTATTTTTCTCCCCTCCGACCCGCTTCGTGACTATATGGCATCAAACCTTGCGTTTTTCGCGGCGATAGGATGCCTGTGCCTGCTTTCCTATATGAATATTATCGGTATGTACCGGTACCATCTTTCAATGCAAAAGCGCAGATTCCGCATTTACATGATCGTCGGCGCAAGAAAACGACAGATGCTCGGCATTCTTGTGTGGAAGTATGCCGCTCTGTTTTCGGCATCATTTCTGATCGCCGTTTTGGTCTCTGCCCTTGCCGAACCGTTATTTGAGCTGATCCAAATAAAATATGTGCTCTCGGCGCGGAATGTGATAGGAACCTTCCTGCTCGATTTCGTGCTCACCTTGCTGATAAGCCTTCCGGAAATGAAGCGGATATGCAGCCCCGAATACAACCACAGCACACTTCGCAGGGGGAACGGTTCATGAAAACACTGTATTTGATTTATAGATCCTGTTCGAAGCACTTTGTAAGAGAGATATTTCTGATATTCCAGATCACGGTGGTCATAATTCTGCTGAATACGGCGATCACTCCGTTTGTGAATGCATACCGGGTCGAGCGCGTCATATCCGACGGAATGCCCGAAAACGCGGCTTACTACTCACGGCCGACATTTTACGGTGAACAGGAAAAGGACACCGACCCTTTCGGAATATTCGAAGCCGACGACCGGGTGGCTTCCGTTTGTCTGACATATCGCACACACGGAAAAGTGAACGGACAGGAGACAGACATCATTCTGTATAACAAGGGAATGTTCGAACACTTTTCTTCTGTCTTAAAAAGCGGAAAATGGACCTACGATACATCCGGTATCATACTCAACGCAGCACTGCGTAAATACATGGGAGGACATAAGGCGACCGTTGACGTTGCGGATGGTGCGATCACCTTCGGCTGTGAATACGATATCCTCGGAACCGCAAACGGCAAGGATATCGTATACAGCATCGACGCAGGAGGTTCTACGCCAGAAACATCGCAGCTCGGGGTGAATTTTGAGTATATCCGCAACACCTCGCCGGACCACACACCGTTTCTGGCGATAATCCCTTTTGATATTGAAGGCTCGTCCGACCTTCTTTCGTCTGTCGGCGGGGCGGTGCTCGTCATGCGTGAGGGAGTCGATGCCGGAAATTACATTTCCGGATTGCCCGACGACACCTATAACGGACATTTGTATCTGCGCTCTGATCTGAGTGCAAATTCACGGAAACGTCTCATCGGTACCTATAAGATCGATGCGCTGCTGTCGATACTCCTCGCGGTTTCATCCGTATTCGGGATCAGCGGATACACATACCTCAAGACAAAAGCGCTTCAGAAGCAAATGGGTATCTACAAGATCTGCGGGTGCAGAAACACAACATACGCAAAGATCATTCTGATGACCGACCTGATCCTTGTAGCCGTTTCGTCTTTGCTGGCATTTTCGCTGCGAAATGTTATCGTACTCGGTGAAGGAAACGATTCCAGGGCAAGCTTTCTGATCTCGGTCGGGTTTATCGTATTCATCTGCATTTCGCCAATCATACTGACGGTGGTATCCGCAAGACGGTTGTCATTCTCCGAACTCTTATATTTCGGAGATTAAAGGAGGGCAAAACAATGAGCGCACTGATCCGTTTAAATGATCTGACCTTCTCTTATAACAAAGGAAAGGAAAATCAGGTCGATGCCATAAAGCACTTGTCTCTTGAGATAGAAAGGGGCGATTTTGTCGGCATCATCGGCGTGTCCGGCTCCGGCAAAAGCACATTGCTCTACCTTCTCGCCGGCTTACTGAAGCCGGACAGCGGAGAATATCTCTACGGAGATACAGACATAGCGAAAATATCCGAAAACAAAAAGGCGGATCTGCGCAATTCGGATCTCGGATTCATCCTTCAGGATTTCGGATTGGAAGGCGACCGCACCGCACTCGAAAATGTATGCCTGCCGCTAATGTTTTCAAAATGCAGTTGGGGCACTATGGAGAAAAAGGGACGCGCGGTGATGGAAAAGCTGAATATCGCCGATCTTTGCAATAAAAAGGTCAATCAGCTATCGGGCGGTCAGTGTCAGCGCGTCGCCATAGCGCGTGCGCTGGTGCACGAACCGCGTGTGATACTGGCAGATGAGCCGACCGGTGCGTTGGATTCCGAAAATAAAAAGATCCTCATGCATCTGCTTTCGGAAATAAACCGTGAGGGCATCACCGTAATAATGGTCACACATGACGTTTCGATACTGTCGGAATGCAATAAAATTTATAAACTGAACGACGGCGAGATAGAGCTTGTAAAGTAAAAATAAAAGAATTAGGACTTACGCTCTTTTTCACGTCATTCGTAAATGACGCATTCGTTTCCGTCCTTCCCCCGCGCAGCCGAGTGCAAAAGATTGATTTTCGCGGTCTTTTATGATATAATGATGTAAAGAAAACGGATCGCATCCGACGTTTTGCATTACGATATCGGCAAGGTGGGAAGGAATATGTCTCAGATAACCAAACGTGCTCTCGAGCAGTCGCTCAAAAACCTGCTGCTGAAAAAGCCGCTCACCAAAATAACGGTGGCGGACATAGCGGACGACTGCGGCATAAACCGCATGACCTTCTACTATCATTTCAAGGATATCTACGACCTTGTCGAATGGTCCTGCCTTGAGGATGCCAAAAGAGCGCTTGACGAAAAAAAGACCTGCGAAACATGGCAGCAGGGGCTTTTGCAGATATTTGAAGCCGTTCAGGAGAACAAGCCTTTTATTCTCAACGTCTACCGCTGCGTGCACGGCGAACAGGTAGAAAAATACCTTCAACCGCTCGTGGACCGTCTGATACTTGACGTTATTGATGAAGAATCGGGCGGAATGACCGTGCGCGATGAGGACAAGCAGTTCATCGCACAGATATATTCATATGTATTCATCGGGCTGATGCTCGACTGGATCAAGGGCGATATGCGCGAGGACCCGCAGCCCATCGTGGACAAGCTCGCAAGGCTCATCCGCGGCTCGATGTCGGCAGCCCTCTCCCGGTTCAGCCTCTGAATTTTATCATTTATGCCGATCTGATAAAATTTTTTACACTTCGGTGCTCCGTGATAAGACTTTTATCACGGGGCTTTTTCTGTTTATTGTATTTGCCTGCACGTTCGGGTATAATAGGGGCAGAAAGAAACACAGGAGGTTTCAGTTATGTATTACTCAGCAGGAACTTACGAATCATTCGCTCATCCCGAGAAGCCGAAGGATGTAGATAAAAAATCCGCATATATAATCGGCACGGGTCTTGCCGGACTGACGGCTGCCTTCTACCTCGTCCGTGACGGACAGATGAAGGGCGAGCACATCCATCTGCTTGAAAAGTTCGAGCTTGCCGGCGGCAGTTGCGACGGACGCAAGGACGTGACCAAGGGCTTCTTTATGAGAGGCGGGCGCGAGATGGACAACCATTTTGAGGTAATGTGGGACACATTCCGTGACGTGCCGTCGATCGAAACGCCCGGCGTTTCGGTGCTTGACGAATATTACTGGCTCAACAAGCACGACCCGAACTACTCCCTCTGCCGCGCCACGGTGAACCGCGGTGAGGACGCACACACCGACAGAAAGTTCGAGCTTGACAAAGACTCGGCTCTGGCGCTCTCAAAGCTCTTCCTCACCCCCGAAAAGGATCTTGAGGATAAAAAGATCTCGGACGTGCTGCCCGATTCCTTCTGGAGCACGAACTTCTGGCTCTACTGGCAGACCATGTTCGCCTTCCAGCGTTGGTCGAGCGCGCTTGAAATGAAGCGCTACCTCTGCCGCTATGTCCATCACATCGACGGACTGCCCGACTTCAGCGCGCTTCGCTTCACCAAGTACAATCAGTACGAAAGCATGATACTCCCGCTCGTGAAATATCTTGAATCGCACGGCGTGCACATCGAATACGGCATGGACGTGAAGAATGTCATCATTGAGACCGAGGGCAACAAAAAGGTCGCACGTCAGATCGTCTATGTCAAGGACGGCAAAGAGCAGACCATCGACCTCATCGAGGACGATCTCGTGTTTATCACGAACGGCTGCTGCACCGACACCTCATGCTACGGCGACCAGACTCACGCGCCCGATCTTTCAGGCATAAAGAACGGCGCAGGCGAGTCGTGGGATATGTGGAAAGCCATAGCCGCGCAGGCAGAGCACGGCGAGTACGGCGATCCGGAAAACTTCTGCAGCGACGTTGACGCCACCAACTGGATGAGCGCCACGGTCGCCACCTCCGACGAAGAGGTCATCCGTCACATCATGAACATCTGCAAACGCGACCCGCGCTCGGGCAAGGTAACGACCGGCGGCATTGTCACCGTAAAGGACAGCACCGACAACTGGTACCTCTCCTGGACGATCAACCGCCAGCCGCAGTTCAGATCGCAGGACAAGAACATGGTGCTCGTATGGCTGTATTCGCTGAATACAAATAAGGAAGGCAACTATGTGAAGAAGGCTATGCGCGACTGCACCGGTGAAGAGGTCTGCCGCGAGTGGCTGTATCACATCGGCGTGCCGACCGACAGGATCGACGCTCTGGCGCACGACGCGTGCAACACCACGACCTGCTTCATGCCCTATATCAACGCCTTCTTCCAGCCCCGCAAGGAATCAGACCGCCCGAAGGTCGTGCCCGACGGCGCGGTGAACTTTGCCTTCATCGGTCAGTTTGCCGAAACGCCGCGCGACACCATATTCACCACCGAATATTCAATGCGCACCGGCATGGAGTCGGTCTACACGCTGCTTGACATCGACCGCGGCGTGCCCGAGGTCTGGGGCAGCAAATATGACGTGCGTGAGCTGCTGCGCGCCTGCTATTACGCCATCGACAAAAAGCCGATAAGCGAAGCACCGCTTTCATTTGCCGAAAAGGAAATGATAAAGATCGCCCTGAAAAAGGTCAACGGCACCGACATCGAGCTTTTGCTGAAGGAAAGCGGCCTTATCAAATAACAAAAAAGACTGACTGTCAAAGGGCTGTCGCGCAAATGCGCGGCAGCCCTTTTTGTCACTCACGGCTTATGCCGTATTTTTTCAGCTTTTCGCTGCGGATATCGTCAAAATATCTGCCGCGTATGCGCGCCGAAGCCTCGCCCATGACCTGCCACACGCGCTCGCAGTTTTCGGACTTATACGTATTCGACTCGCCTCCGCGATAGCTCCAACTGAGTATCGTGCGCGCGCCCGAATCGTACGCCGCGTCGTACGCCGTCACGATCTCGTCCTCATATCCCGCGGGAATGCTGTACCCCTGTATCCAGATGTGGTGCCGCTTGCCGAGAGCCTTTGCCTTTTTTGCCGCCTCGCACGACGCCTCGTAAACAAAATCGTATGGGTCGTTGTTCTTCTTGCCCGGGAACCAATACGGGTCAATACCGTAATCGTCGATATTTGCAAGCCCCGCGAGCCCCGAAGTCTCCTCAAGCGTGTGCAGCATGACGCAAACGATGTTCTCCATACCGAGCAGCTTTGCATATGACGTCACGCGGTCGAAATAACCGGTTATCGACTGCGTGCGGAACTCCTTTACCTCATCGGTGAGCGTGTCGGGCATGGGGTGACCGTACCGCTCCTCAAAAAGCCTGCGGCAGGTGGGGCAGCAGCAGGTAAAGACCTCGCCGCCTTCCGACTTTTTCAGCTTTAGATGCGGCTCGTCCCAAAATATCTTGTCGCCGCCGAAGGACGCGACCGTGTCGAGCCAGCGCTTTGTAAACTCAACGAACGCCTCGCTGTTGTAGCATACGCTCACGGGGTCGGGCGTGCCGTCGGAGTACACCTGATGCGCCTCGGGATGCGCGCCGAGAAAATGCGAAACGTCGCCGGGAGGCCCCCCGAGTCCCCAGTTGTCTATCCACACCTCAAGCCCCGCGTCGCGCGACGCCGAAACGATATCCTTCATAACGCCGAGGTGGCGCTCCCAGTCGGTGTGCGTGAACATATGCACGACAAGATTCATATTGTGCCGCGCAATGTCCTCCATATCCTCGCGGACGTGCTTCAGTATGCGGTTTCCGTGATAGGCAGTGCCCATTCTGAGTTTTTCCATGCAGATACCCTCCGTGGTTTAGTTGAGTCCATTTTAACATATATATCGCGCCGTGTCAATCAAAAATCGCACGCGGGGCTTGAAAAAAAGCCGCCGCGATGCTATTATATAGGCAGCTAAAGCGTCGCTTGAGTAAAAAAACGCACGACTCAAGCAACGCTTGCTTTCCCGCGTGGTTTTTTTGAGGTAAAATAACGATGTCGCCGGAAGGACGACCGGCGGCAGAAAGGAATATGATATGTTTGATACGGTAAAGATCGGAAAGAAGATCGCAGAACTCAGAAAAAGCAAGGACATGACACAGTTTGAGCTTGCCGACGCAATGGGCGTCAGCTTTCAGGCGGTGTCGAACTGGGAGAGAGGCAACTCCATGCCCGACATTTCAAAGCTCGCCGAGCTTTCTGAAATACTCGGCACGACGGTCGATGAGCTGCTCGGCAAAAAGAACCCCGTGGTGGAAAAGATCATCAACAACGAAAAGATAGACGCCTCCGAGGTGAGCCGCGACGAGATGATCGAGGCGGCGGCGATATCCAAGCCGCGCCGGGTCAGAATAATGATAGAGGACTCCGGCATTGCCGACATAGCGCCGCTGCTTCCCTTTCTCGACGGGGATTACATCGCCGAGCTGGCGGACAAATATTATGACGATAATGAAAAGGGACTTGCGGTTCTGATGCCTTTTCTCGACGACGACAAAATAGACGAGCTGATGGAGCGCAGCGCAGCCGACGGGCGCGACATTTCGTCATTTCTGCCCTTTGCGTCGGATGAAAAGATCAAGGACACCGCGCGCAGATATATTAATGAGGGCAAAGGCATTGAAAAACTTCTTCCCTTTCTCGATAGCGGCAACCTTGACGAATTTGCCGCGGCAGCGTATAAAAAGGACGGCAAAAAGGGGCTCGTGAAGTTTCTCCCGTTTCTTGACGAGGACGATGTAAAAAAATACGCCGAAGCCGAATTCGCCGAGGGCGGCATCAAGGGGATAGCAACGTTTATTCCCTTTCTCGACGAAAACGACGTGCGTGAATTTGCGGCAAAGGTGATAAACCAAAAGTGACGGCATCAAAACCCCCCGAGCCGCCGCGCAATGCGCG
>CAJLZE010000040.1 GCA_905210995.1 uncultured Anaerotruncus sp. | reverse complement strand
AACTTCACTCCGAGCACCGTTTCGGCATACTTCAGCGGCGCCGCAAGAAGTGCCGACAGCCACATCCAGAATACCGCTCCCGCGCCGCCCCACCATATCGCCGCCGATACGCCGACGATGTTGCCGACGCCGAGCGTTCCGGCGAGCGCCACGGAGAGCGCGCGGAGTGGAGATACCGCACCATTGGTCTGTCCTTTTTCAAAAAGCGAGCGCACACCGGCGCCGAAAACACGCGGCGACCACACGCGCGTGCCGACGCCGAGAAAGACTCCCGCCGCGGCAAGGAGCGCGGGCAGCGCCGCGCCGATAACATATGTGTTTATGAATTCGATCATTTTCCGTACCGTTTCCGCGCCGCGGCGCGTATATTGATTCATTATAATATATTCGCGCTCGCAGTTGGCAATTACAAAGGCGTGTGCTAAAATAAATTGTTAATTAAGTGTTAATTCACGCTTTTACCCCTTGATTTTTTCCATTATGGTGGTACAATTATAACCGTAAGTTAGCACTCAGGATAAATGAGTGCCAGTACGAATAAAAAAGATCCGCGGTCGATCATGACGCGGATAATCCAAGGAGGAATAATAATGAACATCAAACCGTTGGCTGACAGAGTTGTTATCAAGCTCGTCGAGGCGGAAGAAAAGACAAAGGCGGGTATCATTCTTACGTCCGCCGCACAGGAAAAGCCCCAGATCGCAGAAGTTATCGCAGTCGGACCCGGCAAGACCAATGACGACGGCAAGCTCGTTCCCGTTGCCCTCAAGGTCGGCGACAAGGTCATCGCCAGCAAGTATGCAGGCACCGAGGTAAAGCTTGACGGTACCGATTATACAATTATTTCCGAAAAAGACGTGCTCGCCGTTATCGACTGAGTGCAGATAATATAACTGGAGGATAATTTACCATGGCAAAGGATATTTATTACGGTATAGATGCAAGAAATGCGCTGCTGCGCGGTGTTGACAAGCTTGCCGACACAGTTAAGATCACCCTCGGCCCGAAGGGCAGAAACGTTGTTCTTGACAAGAAATACGGCGCTCCCCTCATCACCAACGACGGTGTGACCATCGCCAAGGAGATCGAGCTTGATGATCCCGCCGAGAACATGGGCGCTCAGCTCGTCAAGGAAGTTGCCACAAAGACCAACGATGCAGCCGGCGACGGCACGACCACCGCAACGCTGCTCGCTCAGGCAATGATCCACGAGGGCATGAAGAACGTTACCGCCGGCGCGAACCCGATGGTCCTGCGCAAGGGCATGAAGAAGGCTGTCGACCGCGCTGTCGAGTGCCTCAAGGCAGGCTCCAAGAAGGTCAACGGTTCCGATGATATCGCGCGCGTAGGCACCATCTCCGCGGGCGACGAGGTGATCGGTACTCTCATTGCAAACGCAATGGAAAAGGTAACGGCTGACGGTGTTATCACCGTTGAAGAGTCAAAGACCTCCGAGACTTATTCCGAGGTCGTTGAAGGTATGCAGTTTGACCGCGGCTATCTCTCTCCCTACATGGCTACCGATGGAGAGAAGATGGAGGCTGTTCTTGACGACTGCTACATCCTCATCACAGACAAGAAGATCTCTGCAGTGCAGGACATCCTGCCCGTGCTCGAGAAGATCGTTCAGGCAGGCAAGAAGCTGCTTATCATCGCCGAGGATGTTGAGGGCGAGGCTCTCACCACCATCGTTCTGAACAAGCTGCGCGGCACCTTCACCGTGGTTGCGGTCAAGGCTCCTTCCTTCGGCGAGAAGAGAAAGGAAATGCTCCGCGATATTGCTATCCTCACCGGCGGCGAGGTCATTTCGAGCGAGCTCGGACTTGAACTCAAGGATACGACCATGCAGCAGCTCGGTCATGCACGCCAGGTCAAGGTCAATAAGGAAAACACCATCATCGTTGACGGTTCGGGCGACAGCGAAGCCATTAAGGATCGCGTGGCTCAGATCCGTGCCGAGATCGAGCACGTCACTTCCGATTTCGACCGCGAGAAGCTTCAGGAAAGACTTGCAAAGCTTGCGGGCGGCGTAGCCGTCATCAAGGTCGGCGCAGCCACCGAGGTCGAGATGAAGGAAAAGAAGCTCCGCATCGAGGACGCTCTCAACGCGACACGTGCCGCTGTTGAAGAGGGTATCGTTCCCGGCGGCGGAACCGCTTATCTTAACGTTATCCCCGAGGTAGAGAAGCTCGTCAAGACCGTTGATGGTGATGAAAAGACTGGTGTTCGCATCGTTCTCAAGGCTCTTGAGGCTCCCGTACGTCAGATCGCCGCTAACGCGGGTCTTGATGAGGGCGTTGTCGTGAGCAAGATCCTGTCCGCACGCAAGACTGGCTGGGGCTTTGATGCCTACAACGAGACCTACGTCGATATGATCGGCGCGGGTATTGTTGACCCGACCAAGGTCACGCGCTCCGCTCTGCAGAACGCAGCCTCCATTGCCGCTACCATACTCACCACCGAGTCGGTAGTTGCGAATCAGAAGGAAGATCCCGCAGCGGCTGCTGCTGCCAACGCAGCAATGAACGCCGGCGGCGGAATGTACTGATAGACCGTAAACGGTAAAACGGAATATTTAAAGCCTGCGGCGGCCTGCAGCCCTAAAGCTGTGAGCCGCCGCGGGCTGTTTTTTTGAATACACGTGATATCGTAATAATATTATTTTATAGAAATCTTATTTAATTGGCTGTGCACGGTGCTGTACGGTGTTGCTTTATACAATAAGATATGGTATAATATTTATTAATAAATCGGTCTTGAACCGATAAAAAGAAAGGTGAATTACCATGAAGAAGATCATCTCGGTTTTTCTCTGTGCGCTGATGCTCGCGGCAATGTTCTGCCTGCCCGCATCCGCAGCAAATGAGCTGGCAAAGGGATATGATGCCGCAAAAGACGGCGAACTGCTTTACGACGTAGTGTTCAACGCCAAGGACGGTGCTTACACACCCGATGTTATCAGCAGAGACACAGATAAAAATACAACGGCGGATGTTAAATTCTCTGCCGATGGTAAGGAAGTTACGATCACCCACGACAATGTTGATGTCGGAAGATACTGGTGGGGAGGACAGGTCAAAGGTCTTGAACTCGGCGAAGGCAAAAATTATACGCTTACCGGTAAGGTAAAGCTCACCGGTACAAATGCCGGTGTCTACTTCAATGCCAACGAAGACGGCAAGACATACAAGAACCTTTTCGGTTGGTACGGCGGAAGAAATGATAAGAATCACATGACACTTGTCAAGGCCGGCAGCAAAATTAAAGGTACGGTAATGGTTGACGGTAAGCTTAAATGCGATGGCAAAGCGTATGCAACATTTGATTTTAAGGCTGCCGAAAATGCCAATGCAGACGGTTATGCACGTTTCTCTATCGTTATTGAGGGTTATACTTATTCCGTATACTTCAACGGTGAACTGTTTGACAAGCGTGAATGCACTGCCAAAGAACTGGACACCTCGACCAAGATCGGTATTGTCTTCTATGTATACAATGTAAATAACACCAGCATTACTGCCAAGGATTTCAAGCTATACAAGGGCGTTAAGCTCGGCGCAGACAGCGGTTCAACAGGCGGTTCGACCGGTGGTTCTACCGGCGGCTCGACAGGCTCTCCCTCTACCGGCGACAACAGAGCGGTCATCGTTATGATCGTCGCAGCAGTTGCCGTTATGGGTACCGGCATCACCTTCAAGGCTGTTCGCAAAGAGAACTAAAAAGAGTACATAACAATAGCATTTTACAGCGGCTGCGCCACACGGCGCAGTCGCTTGCGTTTTTAAGTAAATGTGCAACCCAAAGTTGCGTTTTTCTGAAAAAATCAGTTGCGCAAATGCCGAAAAAATTGAGTTTTCCGCTTGACAGATGGCGAACAGTGCGCTATAATATTGTTCGTAGACAGATGTGCCCGCGGACGGATTGAACAAACGATACCGTTGCGCGGCGGGAGGATAATAATGTACAGAATCGGAATTGACCTTGGCGGTACAAACATCGCCGTCGGACTTGTTGATGAAAGCATGAGCATTATCGAAAAACAGAGTATGCCGACGCTGTCTGAACGTGCGCCCGAAGCTATAGTTGATGATATGGCAGAGCTTTGCCGCCGTGTCGCCGCCGCAAAGGGCGTCCCGATGACTGAGATCGCATCGGTGGGCGTTGCGTCTCCCGGTATCGCCGACGATGCCACAGGGCGCGTCGAATACGCCAACAACCTGCCGTTCAGAAAGTTTCCGCTTGCCGCTCTCATAAGGGAGCGTCTCGGAAATGTTGAGGTCCATATTGCCAACGACGCGAACGCCGCCGCATGGGGCGAGGCTGTTGCGGGCGCGGCAAAGGGAACATCCGATTCGGTCATGATAACGCTCGGCACGGGCGTCGGCGGCGGTGTTATAATCAACAACCGCATACTCACCGGTTTCAACAATGCGGGAGCCGAGCTCGGGCATATCGTTATAGCTGCCGGCGGGCGGCAGTGCTCCTGCGGCAGACTCGGCTGTTGGGAGGCTTACAGCTCCGCGACGGCGCTTATCAATATGACGCGTGAAAAGCTTGAAGAATGCCGTCTCAAGGGCAGAAAGACCCTTATTGAGGATATAGCGCGCGAGCGCGGCAAAATCAACGGTCGCACCGCCTGCGACGCGATGCGCGCGGGCGATGAGGCGGCAGCCGAGGTGTTCAGAATGTACGTCTACTACCTCGCCTGCGGACTTGTGAACATAGTGAACATATTCCAGCCCGAGGTCATCTCTCTCGGCGGCGGGATATCCAACGAGGGAGACTTCCTTCTGAAGCCGCTGATCCCGATGGTGCGCAAAGAGCAGTACGGCGGCGGTATCGTTTCGGAGACCGAGATCCGCATTGCAAAGCTCGGCAACGATGCGGGCATCGTCGGCGCGGCAATGCTGCACTGAGCTGGAACATAAAAACCGTGTGTTGAAAAACTCATTTTGAGTTTTTCAACACACGGTTTTTTTATTTATGAGGTTATGCATTCTGCCGCCGCTTCATGCGCGACCAGTTTATGAAGCCGTAAATGTCGTTGGCAAGAAACATTGCAAAGCATATCACGACAGAAATGTAGGATATGTCGCTCATTGCGGCGAGCGTCCACAGGACGATGAGCACGATGTCGTTTGCGGCATAGGCGAGCGGGAAATATTCGCTATGTCTTGCGGTAAGGTATACCGCAAGAAAGCTTGTTGTGACCGATATCGTGCTCGGCACTATGTTCGCGGTATCGAACGCATCAAGGATGAAGTAAAAGACCGCTGTTACGGCAGTTGCGAGAAAAAGCATAAGTATCGCTTCCTTGCCGCTGATGCGGTTTACCGCCACTTCCGACCTTTTGCCGTTGTACGGGTGGCGCAGCCACATGACAAGGGCGAACACAGCCATAGGCGCGGTCATGCCGAGATATGTTATCATTTCGCCGTAATAAGCGAAGGAAAACGAAATTATCCCGTAGAATACGCTGAAAATGATCGTAAGGAGCTGCCCGAGAGGGTTTCCCTTGGCGTTGAGCAGCAGCGAGGTCACTCCGATGAGCGATGCGGCGAGCGTCATGTATTCCGCGCGGTCGAAAATGCAGAAGGATGCGATGATGAGCGTGCATGATGTACACCACAGCGCGATCTCCGCTTTTGAGAAATAGCCCGTTAGCTTTTTTAGTGTTTCCGTCATTTGAACCTCCGAAAAAAACAAGCACCCGTCGACACATCTTCAAAGACCTAACGATGTGCGGCGGATGCTTTTGCATCTCTGCTGCCCGGTGGCAGCTTGATTTTTATGGGCTTATTGTATCACAAGGGGCGCAGTTTGTCAAGTGCTTTATTGCGCAGCGCGGCGGTTTGTGATATAATTTATTTATCGGGAAGCATTTTTTAACCGTAATTAAGGTTTGCGCGGTATAGTATTACGGGAGGTGGAAAAAATGAAGCTTTTACTTGCGGAGGATGAGAGAGCGCTGTCGAATGTGCTCGTTACGATACTCAGGCACAGCGGTTATACGGTCGATGCCGTGTACAACGGCGCCGACGCGCTCGATTATCTTGCGTGCGGAGCATATGACGGAGTCATCCTTGACATAATGATGCCGAAGGTAGACGGCATTGAGGTGCTGCGCACGATACGCGCAGCGGGGAACAAGGTCCCCGTGCTGCTTCTGACGGCAAAAAGCGACGTTGACGACAAGGTCGCGGGGCTTGACTGCGGGGCTGACGATTATCTTACAAAGCCGTTCGTCACAAAGGAGCTTTTGGCGCGGCTGCGCGTCATCACGCGCAGACAGGGCGGCGAGGGCGACAATTCGCTCGTATACGGCGACCTGCGCCTCGACCGCGCGAGCTTTGAGCTTTCGTCGGCAGGCGGCAAGCTTGCGCTCACGGCAAAGGAGTTTCAGATCATGGAGATGCTCATGAGAGATCCTTCGCGCGTTATATCGGCGGAGAGATTTATGGATGCCATCTGGGGGCTCGACAGCGACGCGGAGATAAATGTTGTGTGGACGTATATCTCATATCTGCGCAAAAAGCTGAAGCTGCTCGGCTCCCGCGTTACGATAAAAGCCGTGAGGAATATCGGCTACACACTGGAGTGCGGAAATGCTTAAAAAACTGCGGATCAAGTTTATAACCGTGGCGATGTGCGCTACGGCGCTGGTGCTGGTGACGATAATCGGATTTATCAATATCCATAACTATGTTGATATAAACAGGAGCGCAGACGAGACGCTGCACCTGCTTGAGATCAACGACGGGAAGTTCCCGATGCGGGACAATGCAAAGGATACAAGAAACGATATGCCGCCAAAGGATATGAACGGCGGCGACCCGCAGCCGGGAAGACTGCCGGGAAAAATGTCGCCCGAGGCGCCGTATGAGACGCGGTTTTTTACGGTAACGCTCGACGGCGAAGGGAACACGCTCGCCGTGAACACAGACAAGATAGCAGCAGTCGATTCCGGGGAAGCCGAGAATTATGCCGCGTCTCTGTTCAGATCCGGCAAGAAGTCGGGATTTATTGAAAATTACAAGTACCTTGCGACGGATGCCGACAACGGCGGCACGATGTACATCTTTCTTGATTGCGGACGCAGCCTTGACACGTGGCGCGAGTTTTTTTTGGCAAGTGCGGTCGTCAGTTTGGCGGGGCTTTGTGTGGTCTTCGTACTCGTCGTTATCTTTTCCGGCATAATAATGAGACCGTTTGCGGAAATGTACAAAAAACAGAAGCGTTTCATCACCGATGCAAGTCACGAGCTTAAAACGCCGCTGACCGTTATCGGAGCGAGCTGCGAGATACTTGAGTACAACAGCGGAGAAAACGAGTGGACGGCTACAATAAAGGAGCAGGTCGGCAGGCTTACCGAGCTGACGAACAAGCTGGTCTTTCTTTCAAAAGCCGATGAGGGCGGCAGCCGAATCGTTATGACGGATTTTTCGCTTTCGGAGGTGGCGGAGGCGGCGGTGCGACCGTATTTTGCGATAGCGGAATCTCGCGGAAAGCACCTTACCTGCGATATCGAAAAAAATCTTTCGTATTGCGGCGATATGGGGATGATACGCGAGCTGTTCTGCATCCTGCTCGACAACGCCTTCAAGTATTCTCCCGACGGCGGCGATGTGTCGGTGACCGTTAAGAGCGCGGGCAAAAACAAAAGGATCACTGTCACGAACAGCGCCGAGGGGCTGCCGCGCGGCGATCTCGGTATGCTTTTTGAGCGGTTTTACCGTCTTGACAGCTCGCGCAACAGCGAGACCGGCGGGCACGGCATAGGCCTTTCGGTGGCGCAGTCGATAGTGACGGCTCATCACGGAAAGATCGCAGCCTCGTCTCCCGACGGCAGTACGGCGGTGTTTACGGTCACGCTCTGACAAAGCAGAAAATAAAAAACGATCTTTTTTCGGAAAGGTCGTTTTTTTAATTTCGTTTTAGTTTGGTCGCTTATAATGAGGTCACAGGGAGGGGGATAACGGTGGAAATACAGAATCAGTTCAAGCGGTATGAGATAAAATATCTGTTCGACAGTCGGCGGTACTCGGCGGTGCGGCGTGCCATGGAGGGCAG
Source organism: uncultured Anaerotruncus sp. (assembly GCA_905210995.1). Classification (GTDB taxonomy): domain Bacteria; phylum Bacillota; class Clostridia; order Oscillospirales; family CAG-272; genus CAG-390. Next base: position 12,806 of record CAJLZE010000040.1, on the reverse strand, counting down.
GACGGTCGGCGATGAGTACGGCAGAAGCACGGTCTGCAATGTCTATTACGACACACCGGATCACCGGATCATCCGTCGCTCGCTCGAAAAGCCGCCGTACAAGGAGAAAATGCGGCTGCGCAGCTACGGTACGCCGCGCGGGGACAGCAAGGTCTTTCTTGAGCTTAAAAAGAAATACGATGCGGTGGTCTACAAGCGGCGCGCGGATATGACATATGACGCTGCCTTGAAGTTTATCGAACAGCCGCATCCGTATTCGCAGATAACGCGCGAGATCGCGTATTTCATGGAATTTTACGGTACGCTTTACCCCGCAATGTTCATTTCATATGCGCGGGAGGCGTTTTTCGGAGCCGACGACCGCGATCTGCGCATCACCTTTGACACCGACATACTGTGGCGCACGGAGGATGTCGGACTTGCGGCGGGAGTGTACGGAAGCCCGATACTTGCGCCGGGGACGGTGCTCATGGAGCTTAAGATAGCCGGAGCCGTTCCCCTGTGGCTCTCGGAGGTGCTTGCGCGTGAGAAGATATATCCGACGTCCTTTTCAAAATACGGCAGGGCGTATACCGATTCGGTAATATCGGAAAATAAAAATGTAAGGAGATGTGAGATCTATGCCTGATCTGTTCGGCAGTATTTTCAGCGGAGACGCGGCGTCGTCGGTCGTTGTCCGCAGCTTTATTTTGTGCGTCGGTGCGGCGCTCGTGACGGGAATCATGTATTTTGCGGCTTATTCCTTCAAAAATCGTGCAAGCGGCAGCTTTCGCACGGCGCTCATCATGCTTCCCGCAGTGGTTGCCGTCGTGATAATGATGGTAAACGGCAATATCGGCGTCGGTGTGGCGACGGCGGGAGCGTTTTCGCTCGTTCGCTTCCGCTCGGCGCAGGGCAACGCCAAGGAGATCAGTATGATCTTTATGGCGATGTGCTCGGGGCTGATTGTAGGCGTCGGGTATATTGCATACGCGGTGCTTTTCACCGTTATAATGTGCGTTATCGTTATGATATGCAACTGCGCCGCACGGCGCAGGAGCGCGAGTGACCGCACTCGGATACTGAAAATGACTGTCCCCGAGGATCTTGACTATTCCGGTGCGTTTGACGGGATATTCGGCAAATACACCGACGCGTGTGAGCAGGTGGCGGTCAGAACAGCCAATATGGGGAGCCTTTTCAGGCTCACATACCGCGTGACGGTGAAGGCCGGGGCGTCGGAGAAGGAGTTCATCGACAGTCTGCGCGTAAGAAACGGAAATCTTGAGATATCGCTGCTGAAGGAGGAAGAAAAAGATGAGCTTTGAGGGCAATGCAAAAAGGATAACGGCAATTTTATGCGCGCTGGCGCTTTCCGTGACGCTTGCGTCCTGCCGCAGACCCGGCGGCAGTGAAGACGGAACTTCATCCTCATCCGCGTCCGACGGCAGCGGCGCTGCCACTGCGCCGTGGATGCCGGAGACAACGGTGCCCGAGACCGTTGATATGAGCGGCAGAGAGGCGCTCGTCAAACCATCGGCAGCCTCCGCGGCGCTGAAATATACCGGCGGCGAGCTTGAATTTATGCCCGACGGCTTTGACGCGTCGCTTATGGAGATAACCGGCAACCGCGCGACCGCCGTCGGCGGTTATACCGCTACGGTGATGCTGCGCGACACCGAAAAATACGCGTGGGCGGACGGCACGGTCGATCCGGTGGTCATTGCGTGGACGGTGAGCGCGAGCGGGCTTTTGTATGACGTGACTGAGGATGGCGGTGTGCTTCATGTCGTGCATCCGGAAGGGGACAAGGTATATGCGGCGGATATCACGCTGCCGGCGGGGACCTCGTACAGCATTGACGGCGCGAGCGGCGCACTTACCTTCACGGCGGCAAAGGCGGCAGATGAGCTGACATGGACGCTTTCGGGCAGCTATTACGGCTCGCTCGTCTTTGACGCGGGTGACGGTAACGATATCGTGATAGAGCTTGCGGGATTCACGCTCGGCAGCTCGACGGCGTGTCCGCTGTATGTAAAAAGTGCGGCGAATGCAGATATTTCCGCCAAAAAGGAAACCGAAAACTATATTTACGACGATCGCGCGGCGGCTGACGAGCTGAAATCGGCGGTGTATTCCGAATGCGATCTCAAGCTGAAGGGCGCCGGCATACTGCGCGTGATATCCGCGAGCAACAACGGCATCCACACAAAAGACGATCTCGCGGTGCAGAAGCTGACGCTTTATGTCAGCGCGGTCGATAACGCTCTTAAGGGCAACGACGGCGTTACTGTCTCGTCGGGAGATATAACGCTCATATCCCGCCTTGGCGACGGTATAAAGACCTCCGACACCTCTCTTTCAAAGAAGGGCAAGCAGAAGGGGAGCGTTACGATAGAAAGCGGCATCGTCAACATCTATGCAGCCTGCGACGGTATCGATGCGGCGTGCGATGTTGTTATAGCCGACGGTACGCTGAATATTTACACCGATAAATATTCCGACTATTCCGAGGAGGTCACGGCGGTAGCCGGAAACACTTATTATATCAGATCCGCCTCTGCCGATTATAGCTTTTCGGTGCATTATTATAACAGCGACGGAGAGGGCGTTTGGGTAAACACCGACGGAAAGTACGAAAAGGTCGGCTCCGGCAGACAGAGCTACTGCTATTACACCGTCGAGCGCGCGGAGGGCTATGACTATATGGACGTTTACGCCTACACCTCGGGGCAGGAGCAGGGGCAGTCGTCGGCACATTACCGCTCATCGGGGCAGATGACGCCAAACGCAAGCTATGACACGATAGCCTTTTCCGGCCGCGGCTTTGAGTGGACGAACTATACCACCGCAGCGGTGGGTCCCGGCGGCATGGGCGGCAGACCGGGAGGTCCCGGCGGCATGAACGACGGGAACAGCGACAAGGGCGACCATTCGACCAAAGGAATAAAAGCAGGCAACGAAATAGTTATAAACGGCGGCGCTGTAACGATAAATGCTTATGACGACGCGATACACGCCAACAATGACGGTACGCTTGAGAGCGGCGCGAAGCCGAGCGGGAACGTGACAGTCACAGGCGGCACTCTTACGCTTTCGTCGAACGACGATGCGGTGCACGCCGACGGGAAGGCTACGATCGGAGGCGGCAGCATAACGGTGCTCCGCAGCTATGAGGGCATTGAGGGCAACACGGTCGAAATATCGGGCGGGAGCGTGTCGGTGATATCCTCCGACGACGGGCTTAATGCCACAGCGACCGAGGGTACCGGGATAACGATATCCGGCGGCACGCTTTATGTGCTCGCGGGCGGCGACGGTGTTGATTCCAACAGCAGGACGCAGTACGGCGGTATCCTGTTTGCGGGCGGGCGCTCCGTCATAATTTCGACCGGCAGAGCGGATTCCTCCATCGACACCGAGCGCGGGTACAGTTATACCGGCGGGTATGTTGTCGGCATCGGGCTTTCGGGCGGCATGGGCAACGAATCGACCATGTGCCGTAATTTCTCGTCGGTCGGCAAAAAGGCAACGCTCAATCTTGCGGCAGGCTCATATCTCGACGTTTCGGGCATAGTTTCGGTAAAAATTCCGTCGGCAATGAACGCACTTGTTGTGCTGCTCGGCAGTACGTCGGCTGAGATAGCCTCCGGCAGTCAGCCGTCGGCGCTCGACGGCAACGGTGTTGCATGGGAAAAATAATTTGCAAAGGAGACCTTATCATGAAAAGAACATTGGCTGTTATATGCGCGGCATTGCTCGTGCTTTCGCTTTCTGCCTGTGGGCAGAGAGTGCCGGATTATGCGCTCGGCACGGTATGGGGCGAGATCGCGGAAATAAACGGAACAAAGGTAACGCTCACACTCGGTGAGATAAGCGGTGACGGCGGAGCATCGGGCGGCGACTTTACACCTCCGGATATGCCCGACGGCAGCGCCGGCGGCACGCCTCCCGAAAAGCCCGACGGCGAAAGCGGCGGTCAACCCGGCGGCGGTGAAACACCGCCGGATCTGCCCGGCGGCGCGGGCGACGGCAATGCACCGTCAATGCCCGGCGGCGGAGATGACAAAGGCAACTCCGGAATGAGGCAGAACGTCGGTTTTACGGCAGGCGGGATAACGCTTACCGTCGATCTCGACGGCGTTGAGATAACCGAGAACAGGAATACAGTCGGCGTATCCGACCTTGCCGCGGGCAAGGTGCTGTGCGTGAGGTTCGGCGAGGACGGAAAGCCGAAGTCCGCTGAGGTCATAACGGCAGGGCAGGGCGGCGGTCAAAGACCGGACGGCGGAAACGGCGGCGGCGCAAGCGTGGATCAGGGCAGCAGCGCCAACACCGTGAGTGAGAACGGCAGCTATACGGGGAATTCCTATACTTCTGTCGGAGACAACGAAAACGCGCTGCGCATTGACGGCGCAACGGCGGATTTTGACGGCATTACCGTCGATAAGTCGGCAGGTGCGACCTCAAATGCCGAAAACGGCGACTTTTACGGCGTGAACGCGGCAATACTTGCCACCGGCGGCGCAACTGTCACTATCAAAAACTCCACTGTGACCTCCGCCGCACGCAACGGCAACGGCGTGTTCAGCTACGGCAAGGGGACGACGGTCAATATTTACGGCACGAGGATAACAACGAGCGCGGATAATTCCGGCGGCATCCAGACCACGGGCGGCGGCACGACAAATGCATACGATCACACGGTGAGCACCTCGGGAAATTCCTCTGCGGCGATACGTTCCGACCGTGGCGGCGGAACGGTAACGGTAAACGGCGGCAGCTACACGAGCGCGGGCTATAATTCGCCTGCGGTATATTCCACAGCCTCGATAACCGTTAAAAACGCGCTTCTGACAGCCGCAAACTCCGAGGCTTTGGTCATTGAGGGCAAAAATTCGATAACGCTTGAGGGATGCACTGTTTTTGGCAATATGTCAGCCGAAAAAAGCTCGAGCGGTGATATAAACGTCCACAACATCATGCTTTATCAGTCGATGTCGGGGGATGCGGACGTCGGCACGTCGTCGCTCACTGTGACGGGCGGAACGCTCACCGGCAGCAGCGGAGATATGATATTCGTCACGAACACAAATGCGGTCATACGCATGTCCGGTGTTGCGGTCGAAAATAAGGACGGGACCGGCGCCTTCCTGCGTGTTGCGGGCAACAATGCCTCTCACGGCTGGGGCACGGCGGGCAAGAACGGCGCCGAGGTGACTTTCACCGCCGACGCTCAGACCGTTGATGGCGACATTATCGTTGACAGCATATCAACTCTCGATCTCACGCTCGAAAACGGTTCGGTGTTTACCGGAGCGGTGAATATCGTTTCAAATGCCGAGGGCGGCACGGCAGTCGCCGATAACGCCATGGTCACGGTCGGCGCGGGCTGCACATGGAACCTTACGGGTGACTGCACGGTGACGAGCCTTACGAACAACGGCACGATAAATTTCGGCGGTCACACCGTCACGCTTGCAAACGGCACTGTTCTGAGAGGGTGAGGTAAATATGTAAAAGCGGCTGTTGAAAGCATTTCGCTTTCAACAGCCGCTCAATAATTCAGTTTTTTCTTTCGTTCACCGCGATCCAGATCTCGCAGCTGTAATTCGGGTCCGAAACGTCGGCTGAGGGATAAACCTCAAGCTCTGTTCCGCTGCCGTACTCATATGTGCTGCTCTGCGGGAAGAACTCCGAGCATATCTTCATATAAGTGTCGCGGAATGCCTCGGGCATTTTGCCGCGGCAGGGGAACACCGCATATGTGTGCGCGGGTATCTCCTTGATCTCAAAGCCCGCGTCGGTCACCGGAACACCGTTGTACTCCGCGCCGATGCCGTAGGGAAAGCTCGAATCGTCCGTCTCGTCCGAAAAGCAGATGCCGAGAATGCCGTGCAGGGTGTCGTAGTTTGCGTATTTCTGAAGTTTTGCGATAGTACCGTCTGCGCCGCATTCCGCCCAGAAGGGGGCGATATCCGCCTCTGCCGATGTACCCTCCGGCTTGTTTACGTGCTTTCTTTTGCAGATGATGCTGAACGCATCTCTTTTTTCGATCCTGTAGTCCATAAGATTACCTCCGTATAAAGTAAGTTTTACGGAAAGGCGTGAAAATGAACGGACGTTACCGCCGTGCCGCGCCTCGGTCGGTGTGATGCCGTGAAAGCGCTGAAAGGCGCGGGAAAAGCTCTCGGGTGTGTCATAACCGAAGCGCAGCGCAATGTCTATGGTCTTTTCGTTGCCGCGCCGCAGTTCGTCGGCCGCAAGCGACAGCCTGCGCATACGGATATAGTCGCCGAGCGTGATGCCCGTCAGCATACTGAACATACGCTGAAAGTGAAACGGCGATGATGCAGCCTCACGCGCCGCTGCCGCGATGTCGATATCGTCCTCAACATGATCCTCGATATAGTTTATGGCGCGCTGTATTCCCGTGATCCAGTTCATTTGTCTCCCCCTTCCGTCTGCCTGTATTATAGCAGATACGGCGGCGTTTTTCCCGACTTTTTCTGCTCTCCGGTGTCATGTCGAAGGTCATATCCCGCGGCAGATATTGAAAATATCCTCCTGAACGGCGTTGAGCCGTTTGTTTTTATGCAGTATCAGAAAGTGATCGCGGCTGAGGTCGGCGTCTGTGATCTTTATCTCGCGCAGGCGGCATGCGGCAATGTCGGCCGAGACAAGGCTCTCGGGCAGCACGGTAACTCCGAAGCCCACGGCGCAGGCTGCGATAAGCGCCGAATTGCCGACCGAAGTCATTGCCGGCACGGCAACGACGCGGTGCGATGTGAATATCCTGTCAAGAAAATCGCGCGATGCGCTTCCGGTCTCGCGCAGCAGCAGCCGCTGCGCGGCAAGTGCGACGGTGCCTATGGCATCGGGCAGGGGATAGTCGGGCGAGCATACGGCAACAAGGCGGTCGGAGGTCAGCGGTACCGTTTTCATGACCGCCGAGGTCACGCGGTCTTCCACTATCCCGAAATCAAGCTCGCCGCGCATGATCCCTTCTTCTATTTCCGAGGTCTTGTTCGCCTCGATGCAAAGATCGACCGCCGGGTATCTTTCGCGTATTTTTTTTATTATCGCGGGCAGCCCTGTCTGCGCTATCGTGAGCGATGAACCGACGCGAACGCGCGGTTTTCCGCTGTCCTCACGTGCAAGCCCCTCAAAATCCTCAAAGCATGATATCACGTCGCGCGCCTTTACGAGCAGCTCGCCGCCCTGCTCGGTTATGACGAGTCGCTGGTTTATCCGTTCGAAAAGGCGTATGCCGTAGTATTTTTCAAGCTCTGAGACCGCTGTGCTGACGACGGGCTGAGCCACGTGCAGAGCCTCGGCTGCTCGTGTGACTCCGCCGTATTCGCACACGGCGGCAAACATTTTAAGATGGCGTATGGTCATAAGGACACCTCATAGCTTATCGGTTATCAACTTTATCAGATTATACTATTTTACAAATCGGTTGTCAAGTGCTATAATACTACCACATAGATTTTTTTTGCGAATTTTGCGAAAATGGGGGCTGATATGAAAAAAAACAGGGCGGGCAAGCTTATCGGGATATTCCTTGTGATGCTCAAGATAGGTCTTTTCACCTTCGGCGGCGGATATGCCATGATAGCGCTGCTTGAAAACGAATTCGTGACAAAGAAAAAGTGGATCGGCAAGGATGAGTTTCTCGATATGATCGCGATCGCGGAATCCACACCGGGACCCGCTGCGGTAAACAGCGCAACGTATCTCGGATACAGGGTCGGCGGCTTTCCCGGAGCCTTTCTCGGAACGCTCGCCGTCTGCATTCCTTCATTTATCATTATATATGTGATATCACTCTTTTTTGACGCGTTTCTGTCGATAAAATACGTCGGCTACGCTTTTCGCGGCGTGCAGGCGTGCGTTATATACCTCATAGCCTCTGCGGGATTAAAGCTGTTCCGCGAAATGAAAAAAGACGTGCTGAGCATGGTGCTTTGCGGCGCGTCTCTCGTGTGTATGGTGGCTTTTTCGCTTTTTGCGGTCAGTTTCTCCTCTGTGTTTTACATACTTATTGCAGGTGCGGTCGGCGTTTTTGTCTACCTCGTCGGAAGGCTGCGTAAAAAGAGCGGCGGCAGCGACAGGGAGGAAGAAAAATGATATATCTTGAGCTTTTTCTTACCTTTCTTGAGATAGGCGCTGTCTCTTTCGGAGGCGGCTACGGAATGATATCGATCATCCGCGAGCAGATGTTCGCTCACGGTTGGCTCACCGAAAGCGAGCTTTTGAATTTCATTGCGGTTGCCGAGTCGACGCCGGGGTCACTCGCCGTCAATATGGCGACATTCATCGGTGCATCTCAGGGCGGACTTCTCGGTGCGTTTCTGGCGACGCTCAGCGTCGCGCTGCCCGCCTTCATCATCATCCTCGTCATCGCGGCAGTCATCAGCGACCTGTTGAAATATGCGGGCGTCAACGCTTTTCTCGGCGGCATCCGTCCCGCCGTCGTCGGAATGATAATAGCCACGGCGGTAACGATGTTCCTCAAAACGCTTCTCTCGGTCGGCAATATCGGCGACGCCGTAAGCGTTGACCTTCGTGGGCTTGTGATCCTCGCAATACTCGCCGTGATACACATCGTCTGGCGCAAGCTGAGGAAAAAACGTCCGTCGCCGATACTCATGATACTTATCTCCGCGGGGCTGGGGCTTGCGTTTTATTCCTGACCGGCTTGCCCGTCCGCTGTATCGAGTATCATCTTTTCAAGCTCCTTTGCCGCCATGCCGAGCGGCTGATCCTTCCTTTTTATAAGGCAGATGCCGCGCTCGGGTATCTTTTCGGCAATGTCGATGACCGAAACGGTGTCGCCGGGATGCAGAAATTCCTCCGGCACAAAACCGACGCCGAGGTCGGCGCGGACCATAGGCAATATCTGATCGGCAGTGAACGCCTCGATGCCGGGACGGTAGGGCAGCCCGTGCGCCGTAAAGAATGCCGAGTAAAATTCAAATGATTTTGTGTCAGAGCCGAGCGAGATAAGCGGGTAACGGATGAGATCGGAGAGAGAAACGCGCCTGCCGATAAGATCGGGAAACGCCGCCGAGCATACGGCTACCTCGCGCACGTTTCTGACGCGTATCTCTTCAAGAGATGCGTAGCTGATCGTCGGTGTGGTGACGACGGCAAGATCGGCGTCGCCGCCCTTCAGCGCCTCTATCGCCTGCGGTGTCGAGTGATTGCTGATGCGTAGGCGTATCACCGGGTGCATGAGACGGTATTTCTTCAGCACGGGCAAAAGGAGACAGCGAAGAGCGACTTCACTGGCGGCGATGAACACCGTTCCGCTCTGCAGGTCGCGGCTTGCGGTTATTTCCGCTTCGCCCGCTTCTATGTGCTCAACGGCGGTCTTTACGTGAGAATAAAGTTTTTCTCCCTCGGGCGTCAGCTTCATGCCGCGGTTGGTGCGCGAAAACAGCGGGCAGCCGAGTTCCGCCTCAAGATTTTTTATCGCGCGTGTCAGGTTCGGCTGATTGCCGAGCAGTAACTTTGCGGCACGGGAGACATTCCCGTACTTGGCGACGTAATAAAAAATGCGGTAATAGTCGTAGCTTATATACACGGTCGTGTGCCTCCGGTATGTGAATTTGATATCGTGAATATATGCAATATAGATTTTACATATATCATAAAAGGTATTATAATATACAGGTTCGGAAAAGTCAATATCCGGACAGTACATTTTTACGGAAGTCAAAGACATGAATCTGAAGGTTGATTACAGAGGACAAATGTCCGATACTCTTTTTACGGCGATCTTTATAGTGCTTTCGGGCGGATTTCAGGATGCTTACACCTACGGCTGCCGCGGAGGGGTGTTTGCGAATGCGCAGACCGGCAACATCGTGCTGCTCAGTACGGCTCTCTTCAGGCATGAGTGGGACATTGTGATAAAATATGCGATACCGGTGCTGTCGTTCCTGCTCGGTGCGGCGGCGGCGCTGCTCGTGCGCCTTGCGTTCGGCAAAAATCAAAAGCTGCATTGGCGTCAGATAGTGCTTGCGATAGAGATAGTTATCCTGGCGGGCGTCACATTCATATCCTCCGACCGCGTTGCGAATGCGCTCGTTTCATTTGTCTGCGCAATGCAGGTCATGACCTTCCGAAAGGTGCGCGGACTTGCCTATGCGAGCACGATGTGCATCGGCAATATGCGCTCGGGCGCGGAGGAGCTCGGAAAATACGTCAACACACGCGACCGTGAGCATCTTCACAGCGCGCTTACATATTTCGGAGTTATAGTTATATTTGCTTTCGGAGCGGGGCTCGGCAGCCTTCTGACGCAGGTCATCGGTAAAAAGGCGATACTTGTGTCCTGCGGGCTGCTGTTTATAAGCTTTTGCCTTATGTTTATAGATCTGTTTATCCGCAGATTGAAAAAAACGGAAAGGAGAACAAATGAATAAAAAGAAAAAAGGTAGTCTGGTCGCGGTCTGGGTCGCGGCGCTGATCCTTACCGCTGTCGGGGCTGTACTTGTCGGCTCTCCGGGCGGTGAAAAGGAATCTATCAAGGAAGCAATGCGCGACGCGGTGCTTCACGAGCGGAATGTCATCAGTCTGTTCGGAATAAAAAACGTCAACCCGGCGTTCATATCGGCGCTGTGCGTTACGGGAATACTGCTCCTGTTTGCGGCTGTGGTGAGGATATTCGTCATACCGCGATTCAGAATGAAGGATCCCGGCAAATTTCAGATATTGCTTGAAAGGCTCGTCGGCTATTTCGACAGTACCGCGCGCACCAACAGCCCGCACCGCAACGGCTTTCTCGGCGCATACATATTTGCCGCGGGCGTGTATATCTTCGTCGGCACGGTGTTTGAGCTTTTCGGCTTTCAGGCGGTCACGGTCAACGGAGATTCGATAGCCCTCCCCGCGCCGCTTGCCGATATCAACGGTGCGATAGCGATGGGCTGCATTTCCTATCTTGCCATACTGACCGGCGGTATTGTCAGCAACGGCTTTCGCGGCGTCGGCAGCACGCTTAAGGAATTTTCGCTTCCCATATCAATGAGCTTCCGTCTTTTCGGCGCGTTGCTCAGCGGGTTGCTCGTCACAGAGCTCGTTTATTACTACCTTAACCTCAGCTTCGTGCTGCCGGTAGCAGTAGGTGTTATGTTCACGCTCCTTCACGCGTTGATACAGACCTACGTCCTCATCACTCTTACCGCGCTTTTCTACGGAGAGGTCTCGGCCCCGCCCAAAAAGAAAGCAAAAAATACAGAAAAGAACACGGAAAAGTCAGCCTGAGTGCCGTGCGTTCCGTAAAAACAAGCACTGAAATCGCCATCAAAAGGAGTTTTTATCATGAAGAATTTCAAAAAGATCATTGCCGTACTTATTGTTGCCGTGCTCGCCGTATCTGTGCTGAGTCTCGGGATCTTTGCGGCAGCCGATGACGCGGCGGATACCGCCGATACCGCAACTGCCGATACTGCAGATACAGCGACCGTCGACGACGGCAGCACGAAATCAAAAGCCATTGCCGCGGCGACGTGCGTCGGCCTTGTTGCTGCTGCGGGCGCTGTCAGTATGTGCATTGCGATATCAAAGTCGGCAGACGGCATTGCCCGCCAGCCCGAGGCAGCCGAAAACCTTCGCGGCAGCCTTATGCTCGGTCTGGTCTTTATCGAAACAGTCGTCATTTACGCCCTTATCGTTGCCATACTTATCGTTTTCGTTCTCTGATAAATCTGACAAAAGGGTACGGTACCTTAAATGAAACTTCCTCTTAACATAGATTGGCAGCAGATACTGCTGCACGCGTTCAACTTCATACTTCTCGGCGGCGGACTGGGATTTCTTCTTTACAAGCCGGTGAAGAAATTTATGAACGGACGCGAGGAATATTATAAGAACATGGACGCCGAAGCTGAGAAAAAGCTTGCGGATGCCAAGGCGGAGGCGGAAAAATACTCAAGGCTGCTTGCCGACGCCGAAAAGAAAACAGAGGCGCTGCGCGCCGAAAAGCTTGCCGACGCCGAGCGTGAAGCACGTGCAAGGGTCGCCGCAGCCGAGCGCGAGAGCGAGAAGATACTTGACGACGCAAGGCGCGAGGCGGTTGAGGAGCGCGACGCCATGATGCGCCGTGCCGACGGCGAGATAGCCGATATGGTGTCGAAGGCTGTCGATAAGATGGTCGGCGAGCGCTCGGGAGATGCGTTCGACGATTTCATAAATTCCGCGGGCAGCAAGGCAGACGGACAAAAGGGTGATAAAAATGACCGTGCTTGACGGCAAGCGCCCGAATATCGTTGCGTATATATGCAGCCGTGAGCGCCCGAGCGATGCGCAGTCGGCAAAAATACGCGATTTTATTGCGCGCGAAAACGGCGCCGAGGTCAGCGTTGTTTGGGAAGAGCACCGCGAGATCGGCGACGGCTTTCGCATTGAATTCGGCGAGGACGGCAGGCGCGACAAGGTATATGACTGGACGCTTGCGGGCAAGAGCCGCAAGCTGAAAGCCGACATAAGCACGGCGCTCAAGGGGCGCCGCAATGTCATGCCGCTCATCCGCCAAGCTGTCGGAGGCTGGGAGCCGGAGCCGGTGGCTGACGAGATAGGCACCGTGATATCGGTGGGAGACGGCATTGCCGTCGTTGACGGTCTCGGCAGCGCGGGATACGGCGAGATACTGCTTTTTGACTCGGGCATACGCGGCATGGCGCTTGATCTGCGCGAGGATGATATAGGTTGTGTGTTGTTCGGCGACAGCAGTGAGGTCAAAGAGGGCAGCACCGTTCTGCGCAGCGGCAGAGTTGCGGGAATGCCCGTAGGCGAGGCGTATATCGGCAGGACGG
>CAJLZE010000039.1 GCA_905210995.1 uncultured Anaerotruncus sp. | reverse complement strand
CCGCCGCGGTAAGCACTCAGCCTGCCGCGTTTGCCGCCGCCGACGGATTCCGGATCGCGGTGTCACGCAAAGACGCGGCGCTGCGCACCCGCGCATGTCCGGGAGATCTCCTCGTACTGCTCTCACCGCCCGACGGCTGCCTTGCCGACGATTTTTCAGCGCGCCTTTCCCGTGCCGCCTCGGAGCTTTATCGAGCCGGATACGCGCCGTCGTTCGGACCGACCTCGGGCAGCGGGCTTATATTCGACCTTGAAGCATTCTGCGGCGGCGGTCATCTTTCCGCTCCCGCGCTGCCTCTCCGCGGCAGATTTGCGGGCTGCTCCGAAAGCTTGTGCGCACCGTTTGCCGGCTGCGCTCTCTCGGCGATCCGCCCCGACACCGCAGAAGCGATACTTCCGACCATAGCCGCTCACGGCATTGGCGCAGCGGTGTTCGGCACCGCCGGCGGCAGCGACTTTACCGTCGCATCTGTATACGAAGGCATCCCGGTGCCCGAGACCGCCGTAAGGCTGCCTGCGGCACTGCTGAAAAGGCTCCGCTTTTACCTCAACGCAGATATCGCGGCGACGTCCGCTCCACTCCCGGGCAGCGCGGCGCTCGACACGATCGCCTGTCCTTTATCGTCACTGCGCGCGGAATGCGGTAAAACGGCATTTTTCCCCGACGTGGAGCTGCTCGTGTCTGCGGCGCGAGCCGCCGAAGACGATCCCGTCAGCGCCGTGCGCTCGGCATTCAAAACGGCAGCCGAGCCGCTCATCCTCGCGGGCGCGCCGAAAGGCGATATATGCTTTGCCGTATGCGGAAAGCTCTCACCGCGCGACGGCTCTGCGGTCCCGCTGATCCTCGGGATCGACGCATACGTGAGGAGCGAGGCTCCGCGCACTGTCGCAGCCGACTTTACGCCGGCACCTACCGAAAGCTCCCGCCTTACCGTATTTGCATTCGTTGCCGCACGCAGGAAAGCGCTGTAACACAGTTGACGGCATAAAAGCAAAAACGCGGAATTTGTTGCAAAGCGCCTTGACATCTGCCATAAAATGTGATATGCTTTGTATTAAAGGGCGCAAGACCATTAAAATGCGCCCTTAAGACCATTTTCAAAAGGGGGATGTCGGGACATGAAAAAAGTTCTGAGCATAATTTTATCTGTCGTGCTGCTGTACGTGGGTTCGGTCATAGGCGCATCAGCCGAGTCGGGCAAAACGTATCACGATTTTTCGGCGATATACAGCAGCAGCGAAGCTGACGTTGTAAGAGCGGACGTCGCGGGCAGCGCCCTGACAGACGGTTCGCCTGCCGATTGCTATAAAGTGCATTCGATGACACCCGCTGAGTTCCGCGCTCTTGCCTCGGGACGCGCGCAGGATGCCAATATGTCGGATAACGACGAGGACCTCCGTTGGTACATATTTACCGACGGCGGAAATATCGCGCAAGCCCAAAAAATCAACGGCAAATGGACAGTGACGGGAAGCACCGTAGACGGCAAAGCCGCATCGGACGGAGCGCTTACTCCTTCGGTGCTAAACGAGCATCTTTCCGCCATGCCGTCAGACGCCTTCTGCGTCGATGTTCCCGAATACCACACCTCGTTCATAGTTTTCTCGGCAAACGACGAGACCTGCGTGCTCCCGTTCGGAAGCCGCCCCGACCTCACCGGTCTTGAAAACGGAAAGGAATACACAGCACGCGAGGCTGCCGATATACTTTCGAAAAGCTTCGGCAAGGCATCGGGCGGGCTGTTTGGAGGAGCATCCGGACGCGCTTCGACCGTTGCAATAGTCATCGCGGCGGCGGTCGCGGTCGTCGGTGCGGCGTTTGCAATCGTATTTTTCTCCGTCAGGAGAAGAAAAAGGACCGTTTCGGCATAAAACAAGCGTGATTTGCCGCAAACAGCAGTAATAAAAATATAAAATTCAAAAAAACTCTTGCTTTTTCGCCCCGAGTATGCTATAATATCGGATGTTGTATGTAAATAATCCGCTACTATATATTGAGGAGGTGTCACTTATGGCAAAATGCAGCGTTTGCGGCAAGGGCGTCGTGTTCGGTAACTCGGTCTCCCACTCACACCGCAAGACAAACAGAGCCTGGAAGCCCAATATCCGCAAGGTCAAAGTTTCCGAAAACGGCACTGTCAAAACAGTCAGCATGTGCGCACGTTGTCTGCGTACTCTGAAAAAGGTCGACAACGCCTGATAATTATTCAGGACGGGGCTGCTGCGCACTGGCGCGGCAGCCCCTCGGTTTTTATCCGCAAATGAGCCGCAAGACCGACGCGGTTCGCAGAAAGGACAGAAAATGCTTCTTGCCATCGGCTGCGGAGCGCCGCAGACCGTCATAAACGCAGCAGCGGCGCAAGGTGCGAAGGTGATAACTCTTCCCGCCTATCCGAGACTCGGTGCGCCCGTCTCCTCGCACGCCGACCTGCTGATCCATCCGCTCGGCGGCGCACTTTACACGTTCGGCGACTACTACCGTTCGTTTGCCGAAGAAGAAATAAACAGGATATGCGACGGCGCGGGGCTTGAGCTTCGCTTTATCGGCGCCGACGCGGGGAGCGTATACCCCGCCGACGTTCCGCTGTGCGCCAAGCGCGTCGGCGACTTTTTTCTGGTCTCACGCGCGACGGCGCCCGAGCTGTGCGACGCCGCAGCCGGGCTCGGTCTGCACGTCATCACAACAAAGCAGGGATATACCGCCTGTTCGGCTGCCGCGGCGGGCTGCGGCATCATCACCTCCGATACCGGCATAGCGTGTGCCGCCTCCAAAGCGGGCATCCCACGGCTTGTGATATCACCCGGCAGCATTGACCTGCCCGGCTACGGATACGGCTTTATCGGCGGTTCATGCGCCTTCTGCGCCGAACGCGGCGAGGTGTGGCTCACCGGCGACCCCATGACGCACCCCGACGGCGAAAGTATCGCCGCGTTCATCCGCTCGTGCGGCGCTCTGCCGCGTGCGCTGACCCCGGGACGCCTTTACGACTGCGGCGGTATGTTTTTTTCCAATGACGATCGGATAAAATTTCCGGCTCCGCATCACGCGATGCGGAGCCGGGCTTTTTATTTAAAATCCACTCTCTCACCGCCGACAACGTTTCCGTTGTTGTCGGTAAATCTGACCTCGGCATGATCTCCGTCAAGCGTTATCGCGCCGCCGACGTAAAACGCGGGATCATCTTTGACGATCCTCGATGCGGCAACTATCGGACACGGCTGACCGAACGCGTCACGTTCGCCGCCCGGATACGAAACATAGCACCTGTGAACATGACCGCATATCATAAGCTGCGGCTTAACCTTTTCGCGCAGAAGCTCAGGCCAGTGCGTAAACGTGTCCTCTTCGATGTCAAACGGCGGCTTTCTCCGCTCGGTAAAGGGATTATGCACCACTACGAGCCTGTATTTTATCCCTTCGTCCGAAAATTCTGGCTCGGCTTCTCCGCAAAGCGACTCAAGCCAGCGCGTTTCGCGGCGGCGGAAATTCTCGCAGCACACGGTATGACCATACTCATCGCTGCTGTCTGGCTTATCCTCGGCACAGTCGAGCACCGCCCCCCAGACGGGACCGAGACGGAAAGTATAATATGACACGCCGCCGTCGGTAGGGGTGTGATCCTCTATAAACTCCGCGCAGACGCCGCGCATATCGTGATTCCCGCGCGAAAAGACCACCGGTATCTCACCGTGCGCCACGCCCGCTGCTATTTTGTGTATAGCCTCGAAATTCGCAATATCGCCGCTGTGATTCGGTATATCGCCGTTAAGTATCAACAGATCGAGCTGCTCGCCCGCACGCTCAAAATACAGCCCCGCATTCACGGGACCTTCAACGCGGTTGTGGGCATCCGCGATGTGATAAATATTTATTTTTTCCTTTTTCGGATCGAGCGGACGGAAGCACGAGGTATATTCCTCCACATCCCCCGCCACCGAAAAATAGGGCTTGCGCTCGGTCATCTTACGCCATAGCACCGTATAACCGCCCGAGCTGTCGAGCAGCGGCATCGGCACCGTCATTTTATGCGTCAAACGCGCCGAACGCAGTATTCCGTTTGAATCGTCATAAAATTCTTCGTCTCCCACACGCACCCACATAAGGCACGGCTCGTTTACGGGAACGATAATTATGTAGTTCTTTCCGACCGCGTATACCGTCGGCAGATCGGCGAAAATATCGGGTCTCCTTGTCATATAGGCTTGCCTTTCTCAAATTTATTTCGCAGAACAGTATAACATAAATGCAATGACGTGTCAACCATCAAAGATGCCGTGCGCAGCCGAAAAGACAAAGCACGGACGAATACCGCGCACACGTCCGTGCTTTTTTTCAACGGTTATTTGCTTTTCCGCTCTTCCCCGTTCTGACTGCCGCGGCATATGCCGCAGCGGCAAGGGACACGATCATTATCGCCGCCACAAATACTGCGGCGGTCTTTCTTTCGTCGCCCGTTGCGGGAGCCGTTCCGCCCTTGGTACCGTTATCGGATGTACCGGCAGTCTCGCTCTCCGTATCCGCTGTGGGCAGCGTCTCCGCAGCCGTCGTCTGCCCGTCCGTCATGGGATCCGGCACAGGTTCGGTCGTCGGAGTGCTGTCGGGCTCGGTCGCGGGCGCTGTATCCCTTGCGGGAACTCTGACGGGTCCTACCGACGGCACCGTCTCGGAGCCGTCGATCTCCGACGTCTCGGTCGAGCGCACGGTGAGATTTTCAAAGAAATCCCACCCGCCGACGCCCGTGTCGGCTCCGACGGTCGTTCTGTAAAGCCCGTATTCGGTAGGGCTGTATTTCTTTATATCGGTCGCCTTTGTGTAATTGCCGCGGGCGCCGCTCAGCCAGTCACTGAACCATGTGTAATGCTGTGAGCGATGGCAGGCAAAGCCGAGCTTTGACATCTCATACGCCGTTTTGCCGCCGAATCTTGCAAGCGGCCTGTCCCAGTCCATCGTGATGCGGTTCTCACCGTAAAGGTGAAGATAGGTCTTCGGCACATCCCAAACGCCGTAATCGGCGGCTGTCTCCTCCGAGTATGTCGGATCGGCGGCAAGAGTCAACGCATCCATCAGCGTTTCCGTATTGATGATATGCTGCGGGTGACCGTATTCGCCGTTCGGGTCATGCCCCACCACGACCTGCGGACGGAAGCGGCGCAGATATTCCACCTGAAGCTCAACGAGACGGTCTCTTGTAAATCCGTTTGCAACTGCAGAACGGTAAGCGTTTTTCATGTCGCGCGCAACGCCGTTCCAGCCGTCCGGCAGCTCGCTTATGACAGGGTAGCGCGTGACGCCGACCGTCCACAGACCGTTTAGCTGCTCGTGCGGTCGATCGCGCACCGCCCAGTGATTTGTGAAGTAAATGACCTGCACCTGATATCCCATCTCGCCGGCATAATACGGCAGCACTCCGAGAAGAAAGAGCTGCTCGTCGTCGGCATGCGTTGACAGCAGCACAAGATCGGCGTCTCCTTCGGCAGGCTCCCAACGCTGCACCCAATCGGGAATATCGTCTCCCGAAAAAACGAATATATCGCACACCTCGGTATCGGCGCCGTCAAAGGTCAGCGTGACCTCATGCGTCTCGCCGAGCAGAGCGGCAACATCACAGTACTCATGCAGAAAACCGTATCTGCCGCAGCGCACACTCCTGCCCCCGGCGGAAAGCGTCCACTCTGATGGAAGGCGGTCAAATTTAATGTATACCGCGGAGATCACATCGTCGGACTTCAACGTGAGCGTGCTCCCCTGCGGATAAGTAACGACCGTACGCTCATCGCCGTCGGTTATCATACCGTCTGCGGGCAGAAAATCCGTGGCGTCGGTGATATCCTCGGCGCACAGCGAGACTGCCGCAAGACAGACGACGGCAAGCAGCATACATATCAAAAATAGCTTTTTCAATTTCCCGAATTATACCTTTTTTAACATATGCGGTTTAAAAACCGCGCGGGACGCCACGAAAGACCGGGACGTCCCTGCTGCAATGATATACTGATCTTCTTAGCGACCGATCATCTGCGTCCCGAACCGCGGAAGTCGTCGCGGCGCTTTCTGCTGCGGAGGATGGACATGATCTCGTCAAATCCGTCGGCATCCTTGGGAAGCTCCTCGGCATTGTCGGGAACAGTCTGAGACTCTGCGGGCTGCGGTCTCACAGCCTCGGTGCGTACAGGCTGCGCGGCAGGCTGCTGACGTACGGGCTGAGGCTCGACGGCGGGAGCTGCGGGCTCAGCCTTGGGAGCTGCCGCGGCGGGTTCAGCCTTCTTTTCGGCTGCGGGCTGTGCCGCTGCCGCGTTTTCCTGCTTTGCGCCGTTCTGAAGAGCCGCCTCGGCATCCTTTTCAAAACCGGTCGCGATTATCGTGATCTTCATCTCATCGTCAAGATCGGGATCGAACGCAACACCCCAGATAACATTCGCATCGGGGCTCGCTTCGTTTGCTATCATGGTAGAGGCAAGGTCCGCATCCTCAAGTCCGACATCGGGAGATATCGAAATGCTGACAAGTATGCCGGTCGCGCCCTTGATGGAAGTTTCAAGCAGCGGGCTGGAGATGGCAGCCTTTGCGGCAAGCTCGGCTTTGTCCTTGCCCGTGGCGCTGCCGACACCCATGTGAGCAAAGCCCGCGTCGTGCATGACGGAGGTCACGTCGGCAAAGTCGAGGTTGATGAATCCGGGCACATTGATAAGTTCGGAAATGCTCTGCACACCGCGGCGGAGCACGTCGTCGGCGATCTCAAAGGCATTGAACAGCGTGATGCGCGTATCGGATACCTGCTTCAGTCTTTCATTCGGGATGATAACGAGCGAATCGACGTACTGGCTGAGCTGGCGTATGCCCTCCTCTGCCTGACGCATACGGCGGCTGCCCTCAAAGATAAAGGGCTTTGTCACGATAGCGACGGTCAGAATGTCCATTTCCTTCGCTATGCGTGCAACTACCGGAGCGGCTCCGGTCCCCGTGCCGCCGCCCATACCGGTCGCGATAAATACCATATCGGCTCCGGCAAGAGCAGACTTGATCTCCTCGGTGTTTTCTTCGGCTGCGCGCTGACCGATCTCGGGGTTCGCGCCGGCGCCGTGACCGCGTGTGATCTTTTCGCCGATCACTATCTGATTGGGTGCGTTGGAAGAACGCAGAGCCTGTCTGTCCGTATTGACTGCAATGAATTCAACACCGCGGATGTTGGTGCTGATCATTCTGTTCACGGCGTTGTTTCCGCCGCCGCCGACGCCTACTACCTTTATGCTTACGCCGCTTTCGAGTAAATCATCGTGCTCAAATGCCATTTTTATTTCCTCCGGTTTGTACATTCAAAATCAATCCCAACGCCGCAAAAACGCAGATCGGCATGGGCAATACATTACATCTATTATATAATAATATCTTTTTCGTTTTTTTTCAAGGGGTTTTGCGAAAATTTCTTGTTTTTTTATCACAAACATTTATTTCCTGACCGAAAACGACGGTTTCGGCCACCGAAAAGCGCCCGTCACCCGTCCTTGGTCGCAAGATCGAGCCCGTCGCGCCGCACTGTGACGATCGCCGAGGGATCGGAAACATCTATGACGACGGTCCCCGAATCGCCGAGATCGCCGTCCGCGATCACACGTGCCGCGGCAAGCGCCTTTGTCGCAACATCGGCATCCGACCCGAACCTCACTCGGAACCTGCCGTCAACGCTCATGACCGTGTCGAACCTTTCGTCCATGAAAAGCCTTGATATCCTGCCGCTCAGCTCCGACTCCTCTATCGCGCTCACGAATGTGCCGATATAGCCGGGATCGGTACCGTCGGCAAGCGTAAGCTCCGCGCCTACAACGGCGCTGCCTACCGGAGGCAGCTCTATGCAGAGAAGTCCGTCCGCTTCGAACCTGTCCGCGGTATCTGCGCGTTCAAGCACCTTCATTTTTCCGGAGACCGCATAGTAGCTTCCGGATATACGCGCGTAAAACGCCGCGCGTTCCGAACTGACCGTAATATACACAAATGAGGGAAGTTTTATTCTGATACTCACCGATTCGATATAGGGCAGCTTTTCGGTGATATTCCTTACGGCGGTCTTTTTGTCTGTTCTGTACAGCCTGTCCCCGAAGGATATCCCCGCAGCGGATATGATCTCGCTGTCGGTATACGGAGAGTCGCCGCTTATCTTAACCTCGCCGACGACGAAGAAGGAACCGAGGAACCTTGATATCACATATATGAGGATAAGGCTGAAGCAAAGCAGCGCAAACACGAGCAGCCACTTTGCTTTTCTGCGTCTTTCACGCAGCCGCGCATTCGCACGTGCGGTGTCGGCGCGTCTCTTTTCATCGGCGGCGCGCTTCTCCGCTCCGTCCGTTGCCGCACCTACCGCACGGCGCGGCGGAGGTGTCGGGCGCTGCGGGCGCCCGCCGAGCTCACCCATTGCCGACGCTGCCTTTTTTCTTTCCGGCAAGCGCGGATATCTCGCGGAAGATGATCTCGTTCGCATCCGGCACGGCAAAAGCCGCTATATTCTTTTCAAGCGTGTGCAGACGCGCGGGATTTTCAAGTATCGCCGCCGTCTCGCGGCATATGCGTCCGGCGTCAAGGTCTTTTTCTTCAATGAGGACCGCACCGTCGGCATCCGCCAGCACCTTTGCGTTTTTATACTGCTGATTGTCCGTCACATTCGGAGACGGAATGAGGATGGCCGCCTTTTTTGCGGCGGCAAGCTCGGAAAGAGTTATCGCGCCCGACCTGCTTATAACAAGATCGGCGGCTGCCATTCGCACGGGCATATCGTAAATATATTCGACAAGCTCAAGGTTCGGGAATTTTCCGAGCCCCGCGTCGTCAAAAGCCTTTTTGGTCTCGGCATATCCGCCCGCGCCGCAGGCGTGCGTGCAATAAATATCCGGGTGAGCGGTAAGATAATCCCTCATCAGCTCGATCATTGCCGCGTTCACACGCTCGGCGCCGAGGCTGCCGCCGAACGAGACGATATACCGTCTGCAAGCATCGGGAAGCCCGAGCTTTGCCCGCGCTTCGCTCTTCGGTATCATGCCGAAATCACTGCGCAGCGGACTGCCGACGTGCATGGTCTTTTCCGGCGCGCCAAGCGCCTTGCCGGTGACCTCGAAATTCACGAATATCCTGTCAACATAGGGCACGAGCTTGCGCACCGCAAGCCCCGGCACGGCATTCGACTCGTGAACGGCAGACGGTATACCGAGCCTTGACGCCGCAACGATGAGCGGCCAGCTCACATATCCGCCGGTGCCGATAACGACATCGGGTCTGAACTTCTTTACTATCTTTTTTGCTGCCAGAGGCGATACGAGAGCCAGAAAAGCCGCGCGTATGTTTGCGGGAGACAGCGAACGTCTGAAGCCGCGGACATCCACATGGTAAAGCTCATATCCCGCGGCGGGAACGAGCTTGTTCTCTATACCGTGCTTTGTCCCGACAAAGGCGATCTCCGCGTCGGGAATATGCGCCTTTATCGTATCCGCTATCGCTATTGCGGGATTGACGTGTCCGCCGGTGCCCCCGCCGGTCATAAGTACTCGCATTGCAAGTCACCTCTCATGATCTGGTTGAATAATTGATTATCACGCGCGCTTCTGCGTACAGAACTGCGACAGCCCGAGGACGATGCCCGCCTCGAACATCTGCATTATGGTAGCCGTGCCTCCCGTGCTGAAATACGGAAGGGATATGCCCGTGTTGGGCAGCACACCGCTGACGACTCCGATATTCAGCATGACCTGGAGCGCCAGCTTGAAGGAAAGCCCGAAAATTACGAGCGAACAGAATTTATCCGATGCACGCGCCGCAAGCACAAAGCCGCGCGCGGTTATTGCAAGGAAAAGCAGCATAACGGCCGCCGCGCCGAAAAATCCGAGCTCCTCGCACACGATGGTGAACACAAAATCGTTCTGCGGCTGCGAAACATAGCCGTATTTGAGCCTTGACTGCCCGAGCCCGACTCCGAAAAGCCCGCCCGTTCCGATGGCGTAAAGCCCCTGCGTTGACTGCCAGTCGCTGCCGAGAGCGTCGGCGCCGCGGTTCTGCCAGCTTTCGATACGCTTGCGGGCATAATCGGTGTTCATGATTATCACTCCGAGCGCCCCGGCAAACGGGACGACCGACAGGAACCAAAGGATGTTCGTACCGCCGAAAAACATCATGGCAGCGCCGATGATACCGATGATTATGACGCCGGAGAAATGCTTCTCAAGCCCGACAAGGACCAGTATCACGCCGATTATCGCACCGGGGACAAGAAAACCGTGTATGAGGGACTTTTTATTCAGCCCTTTTGAGTTTATCTCGCGCTCCCAACGGCTCATATAAAGGGAAAGAAGGAGTATTATAGCCGTTTTCGCCGCCTCTGAGGGCTGAAAGTTGAAAAGTCCCAAAACATTTATCCAGCGCTGCGCTCCGCCGCCCACAACACCCATTGCAAGCACAAGAAGAAGCAGCACTATGACCGCGCCGTACATCGCCACCGACATATAGCGCATGGTAGTGGGCGTAATGAAGAGCATTGCCGCCATTGCAACGGCTCCGACAGCCATGTGGAGCATATGCTCTTTGAAGAAGTGGAAGCTGTCACCGTACTGCCGCTCGGCATATGCCGAGCTTGCGCTGAAGGACATGACCGTTCCGACGCAAATGAGTATCAGAAAAAGCACAAGATAAACCGGATCCGGGCGCACACGCGCAAACAGCCTGCCGGGTCTTTCCGACTCGGCTATATAGTCGGGTGTTTCAATATATTCACGCAAAAGCCCGCGTCCGCCAAGCTCGCGGCGCGTCCCGCGCGCAAAAATACCGGTCTTCATTTTATCAGATAAACCATACCTTTCGTCCGTCCCGAGGACGGCTCTGTACCGTCGTCAGCGAATGCCGAACCACGCAAGAACACAGAACAGCACGGCGACCGATGCGAAAACGGCAACGATCTTTACCTCGCTCCATCCGCATTTTTCGAAATGGTGATGTATAGGCGCCATTTTAAAGAGGCGCTTACCGTGCGTCAGCTTGAAATACCCCACCTGAAGTATATCGGATGCGATCTCGCAGATGTAAACAAAGCCCGCAACGATAATTATCAGAGGACTGCCGAGCATGAATGCCATGCCTACGACCATACCGCCGAGGTAGAGCGAACCCGTATCGCCCATAAACACCTTTGCGGGGTAAAAATTGTACATAAGAAAGCCCACCGTACCGCCTATAACGGTAGCGGCGAGAGCGGAAAGCTCGGGCATTTCCTTTGAAAATGCGGCTATCGCAAAGAATGCTGCAACGACCGCGGTCACGCTGCTCGAAAGACCGTCGATACCGTCGGTGAGGTTAACGCCGTTGACCATGCCGGTGATAAGCAGGATCGCTATGACGTAGTACCATACGCCGAGCTCGAATTTCAGGTCGCAGAACGGGACAGCAAGCGTCGTGTCGATGCAGCCGCAGGCGCTCATAGCCCAGAGATAGATGCCCGCCGCAATGAGTTGGAGCGAAAATTTCTGCCATGCGAGAAAGCCTTCGTTCTGCTTTTTGATGAGCTTTGTGTAGTCGTCAAAAAATCCGATAAGCCCGTTCATAAGCGCAAGGCCGAGAGTGAGCGCCGCCGGTATCAGCTCCGCCGCACGTCCCATCGCCGCATACACTGCGGCAAGCACGCCGAGCACCAGCACCGACGGGATGATAAACCCGACGCCGCCCATTATCGGCGTTCCCTCCTTGCCCTTGTGCCAGCGCGGTCCGATATCATATATCTTCTGACCTATCTTGCGACTCTTGAGCACCGGGATCAGTTTGCGGAGTATAAGCACGGTCAGCACGAATACCGCAATCAATACCGCGAAAAATTCGATCATCATTCTCGTTTTCATTTTCAGCTCTGCCTTTGCTCCGTTGTCTTTTCTTCCGCGCCGCGCAGGGCGTCAACGATCAGCTCTGCCCTCACCGCGCGGCTTGCTTTTATAAGAAGCACATCGTTTTTCCCGAGCGTCAGAAGGGCAGCCTCGGCTGCTATCGCCGGCGCTTCGGGCGATGTGATATCCGGGATCCTTACGATCTTATCGGGCGAAAGCCCCGCATCGACAGCACCGCGCGCCGTATCTGCCGACCGCGGTCCGTAAGCTATAAGGAACTGTCCGCCTTTTTTGGCAAAATACGCGCCGACCTCACGATGCATCGCGGGTGAATCGGCTCCGAGCTCGCCCATGTCGCCGAGGATCGCAGCGGGGATGCCGCCTGCGCGTTCGGCTGCGGGTATGAGCACATCTATCGCCGCCCGCATAGACTCGGGGCTTGCGTTGTAGCAGTCCTCTATGAGATTCAGCCCGCCGGCGGAAACAAAGTTCTGACGCATCGCTACCGGTCTGAATCCGGCTATCCCTCGGCGTATATCAGCCTCCGAAATACCGCATACGGTGCCGACGGCGGCTGCGATAAGAGCAGCCTGCGCGTTGTGCGCACCGTGAACGGGTATCTTTACATCCTTCATCACACCGGTAGGCGTGCGGATATCGCACACGCAGCCGTCCGCACCGTCGCGCAGCCCGACGAGAGCATAATCCGCGTCGCTGCGTCCCGATGCCGAAAAATATACCGCTCTCTGGTCTGTTGCGCGAATGCCCGCAAGCAACGGCTCGTCGCCGTTGAGGAGGAGCATTCCGTTCTTCGCCAGTCCCGCTCTTATTTCAAGCTTTGCCTTTGCGATATTCTCGCGTGTCCCGAGATATTCAAGATGCGACGAACCGATATTCGTTATCACCGCGATATCGGGGCGTGCCGCAAGAGACATCGACTCTATCTCGCCGAATCCGCTCATGCCCATTTCAAAAACGGCATAATCGGCATCATCCCCCACCTCAAGCATCGAAAGCGGCATGCCTATGACACTGTTGCGGTTGCCCTCTGTGCGGTACACCTTGCCCGCAGTCGAAAGCACCGACGATATGAATTCCTTTGTCGTTGTTTTTCCGACGCTGCCCGTAACGGCAACACGCCGCGCCCTTACGGCATCCGAAAAGCTGCCCGCAAGCCTTGACAGGGCCGGTACGGTGCCGTCGGTGAGTATTACCGGCACGGGTAATTCCGCGCCGTCCGGTATCCGTTCGGCAAGCACCGTCGCCGCACCCGACACCACCGCCGCGCCTATATAATCGTGTCCGTCAACGCGCTCGCCGACGATCGCGGCAAACATCGTGCCGGGCGACACCTCGCGCGAGTCTGTGCATACAAAGCCGATCTCGGCGCTGCCGTCTCCGATCAGCCTGCCGCCGCACGCGGCAGCGACACGGGCGGCAGATATGCTGCCGTTATTTACGTTTATCTTCACTTTCATCGTCACTGACTCCTGTTCTTTTCAGGTCCGCCGCAGCCGCGCGGACGATATCCGCCTCGCGGAACTCATGCCTTCCGGAGGCATCTATTTCATACTGCTCGTGTCCCTTGCCCGCAAGAAGAATGATATCTCCCCGCTCCGCCGATATGACGGCGCGCCGTATCGCCGTGCGGCGGTCGGTCACCGTCTCATGCGGCGCCGAGGGATCGAAGCCGCTCATTATCTCTTTGATTATCTCCTCCGGGTCTTCCGTGCGGGAATTGTCGGAGGTTATATATGTGTAGTCCGCCATGCGCGAGGCGATCCTCCCCATTTCCGGGCGTTTGCGACGGTCTCTGTCGCCGCCGCAGCCGAATACCAGAACGAGCCTGCCCTCGTGCACCCCGCGGCAAGCCGCGCGCGCATCAAGGATGCCCCTTGCCGTTCTGAGAAGATTTTCGAGCGCATCCGGAGTATGTGCGTAATCTATGAACACCGACGCGGGGAAACCGGCGCCGAGACGCACACGTTCAAGTCTGCCGGGAGTTCCCGAGGACGCGGCAAGCGCGTCGGCAACGAACCCGCCGCTCACGCCGAGCGTTATTGCACACGCGGCTGCCTCAAGCGAATTCATGACCGTGAACGTTCCCGGCGTCGGGCAGCGTATCGCCCGTATCCCGTGCGGAGTGCAAAGCGTATACGAAATGCCCTCGCTGCCGAGGTCGCGCACGTTTTCTGCCGTAAAGCACTCACAGCGCGTGCTTCTGAACAGCGGACGCCCCGCGCTGCAAAGGATCATCTTGCCGTTCACGGCGCACGGGCACCCGTTTTCCTCAGCATATGCGACAAATCTTTCGCACCACGGATCGTCCGCATTTATCACGGCGACATCCGACTGCCGCAGGATGCGCGCCTTGGCGAGAAAATAATCCTCCATCGTGCCGTGAAAATCCAGATGCTCGGGTGTGAGATTGGTGATGACGGCGGCGGCAAAATGCAGCGGCTCGAGCTTGCGCAGCGCGAGCGCGTGCGACGTCGCCTCCATAAACACATATTCCGCCCCGTCATCGCGCATTGCCGCAAGCATACGGTAAAGCTGTCCGGGGTCGGGCGTCGTCATATTCGCGTTTTCGTCATCGGGACGGAACCTCGCGTCGCCCCGTGTGTCAAGCACCGCGAGCGGCGTTTCGCATCTCACGGTCCCGATGATACCGCACCGATGCATTGCCGCGCCGAATATCGAACGCAGCATATAGCTTACAGTGGTCTTACCGTTCGTCCCGGTTACGGCGACGAGACGCATACGTCCCGCCGTCCGCAGCTCATACCGGGCGTACCAAAGCCTTGCAAGCGCGGCTCTGGTATCTTTCGTGTAAATTATCGTCACACCCGCAGGGGTATGCGGGAGCGCGTGCTCCACGTCGTCCTCTACCGCCACAGCCGCCGCGCCTGCCGCGCAGACGTCGCCGATATAGCGGTGCGAGTCGTTCTTGATGCCCCGAATGCACAAAAACAAGCAATTGTTGCATACCCTGCGGGAATCGGATACTATTGCGGATATTTCAATATCCGTCGGTCCGACGGCGCGGTACTCTATACCGGCGTCGGAAAGCAGCTTTTCAAGATTCATACGCGCCTCCGGCCAAGATATCGTTGAACATCCTGCCGGTGCGCCCGGCTGCACGGTTATTTCATCGCGTATACGTCAATCATCACCGTCGGTGAATCTGACAGTAACCTTTATAACACTTCCCTTCTCGACCACCTCGCCCGCCGCGGGGAACTGTGACACCACAAGCGCCTCGCTGCCGAGTGAGTGACCTTTGCTTCCTTCAAGCTGTATATTCAGACCGGCGTTCAGTATTGCCTTATTGGCAGCTGCCGCCGTGAGTTTGCTTACATCCGGCACCTTTACGTTTTTTTCGGGAGCGCTGTCGCCGAGATAGATGAGTATCTTCCCGTTTTCCTTCGAAAGCGTTGCTCCCGCTGCCGGGACCTGCGCCGTTACGCGGTCGCCTTCTCCTATGAACTCACACTTGACGCCGAGCGCGTTTATGAGGTTGCGCGTGACCTTCGGGCTGTGCCCGCGGTACTCGCCTACCGTAACATCCATAGCCGCCTTTTCGGCGTCTGTGTATTCGGGCTCGTATCCGAGGTACGGCAGCATCTCGGCAAGGCAGTTCGCGATATAGGGCGCGGCGATCATCGAACCGTAGCGCGTGCCGACCTTGGGGTCGTCAACGACTATAAGTATCGCGATCTCGGGATCGTCGGCAGGTGCATATGCAACGCACGAGCCTATACGCGCGAGCTTGTCGAGATCACCTATCTTCTCGGAAGTACCGGTCTTTGCGGCTATCTTGTAGCCGGGAACATAGCAGTTTTTTGCACCGCCGTTGCCCGAAACGCCCTTTTCGAGAATGTCGGACACAGTTTTTGACACCGACGCGCTTATGACCTGGCGCCGCGTCTCCGGCTTGTGGCTGTAAACGACGTTGCCGTCGCTGTCTGTCATTTTTTCGACGAGGTACGGCGTCATGAGGTTGCCGTTGTTGGCTACCGCCGAAAGCGCCGTGAGGTGATGTATCATCGAAACGCGGAAGTTCTGTCCGAAGGATGCGACGGCAAGGTCGACCACACCGAATTTGTCCTCATCCCAGAAGGTAGTTTCACCCTCGCCGGGCAGATCGATCCCCGTTTTTGCGAGATATCCGAACTCGCGGAAATAATTATAGAATTTCCCCTGCCCTATGCGCGCGCTCACCGTCATCATGACGGGGTTGCAGGACTGCTGAAGTCCCTCCGCAAGGGTGAGGTGCCCGTGACCTATGGTGCGATAGCAGTGTATCTTGCGGTTTGCGACCTGAAGATAACCGGCGCAGTAAAACGGGTCGTTCGGCTTGGCGACTCCCTGCTCAAGGGTCATCGCCGTAGTGAGTATCTTGAATGTCGAACCGGGCATATAAGGATCGGTGAGCACCTTGTTCGACCACATCTTTGTCTGAAGATCCTTTTTCAGCGTGTTATATTCGGCACTGCCTACGGAGTAGCCCGACACATCGAGCAGTCCCTGATAATAATCATCGAGCGTGCGCGCATCGTTGCAGTCAAAGTCGGGATATGTCGCCATCGCGAGCACCGCTCCCGTTTTGACGTTCATGACAAGCCCCGCCGCCCCGCATTCGGGCTGGCATTCCTCGAATGTCGCCTTGAGCTGCTCGCGCAGGATCATCTGAAGCTTTACGTTAAGCGTCGTTTCAATGTCGTATCCGTCCACGGCGTCGATAACGCTCTTGTATTCAAAGGGCATTTCCCTGCCGTAGGAATCGCGCGCAGTGATGTATTTGCCGGGCGTGCCCGAAAGCTGGCTGTTATATTGGTATTCAAGCCCGTAAAGTCCGGCTCCGTCCGTCCCGGTAAAGCCTATGACGTGAGAAGCAACATTTCCGTAAGGGTAATAGCGCTTGCTCGACGCCTCGACGAGCACCATGTTCTCAAGCTTGTTCTGCGAAACGAAATCAAGCACGAGATCGGCACTTTCGCCGTCGGCAAGGCGGACAACCGTTGCGTCAAGGCTCCCTTTTTTCTTTTCGATCATATCGGCAACGTCGTCATACGTCACGCCGTATTTTTCGCCGAGGATATCCGAGAGCCCGCGCGCGATAATATCGTCGTAGTTCTTTGCGTCCGCTCCCGTTGATTCGGACAGCGCGGCGCGTATGTTTGACGGCGCAATGAAAATTCGGTATGCCGAGATATTTGTGGCAAGCTGCGCTCCTTCGGAATCGTAGATCACCCCGCGGCGGGAGTATATCGTTGATTCGGTCGTGAGCTGATTTATGACTTTTTGCTGATAATAATCAAAGTTGACGGTCTGGATGGTCAATATCCTGTAAGCAAGCAGGGCGAACACGGCGATGATAAGAGCAAAGGCGACATATGAACGCTTGACGAGCTTGGTGCTGATCTTGATTTTTGCTCTTTTTTCCTTCATTCTCTCCGTTCCTTCCGCCGTCCCGCGGCGTCAGCTGTTTATTTATCAGTTAATGATATTGCGAAAACCGTTTTTTTATTCGCCGCGACGTATGCCGAGCGCACTCAGAAGCGCCATAACGCCTGCGTTTTCCTTTTCGTCGCCGAACGCCTCTATCCTGTCCTTGCCCCCGAGCATGAGATAATGCGAGGTGGCAAGATCCATGCTTATCATGCCGTATTCGTCCACTGCCGCTTTTCTGATTACGCCCAGGTCGTTTTTGACCTCAAGATCGTTTTCAAGCGACGCGATCTCGGCATCGAGCGCGGCAAGCTTTGCCTCGGCTGCCGCTACCGCGTCAGAGCGTTCCTTTATCATTACGCTCAGCGTAACGGGGAGAGCGAGCACAAGCGTGAAAAGAAGCACCAGAGCAACGGCTCCGAGCGGAAAAGTACGGAACCTTCTGCCCTTTATCGGCGCGATCTCCTCGCGCGGGAACCATCTTTCGACAGCCGCGTCACGGTACGCCTCGGATGATGTGAGTCTCTTCTCGCCGCTCGGAGTGAGCGCACGCTCCGCGCGGTCGTCGCGGAATTCGTAGGCGGCTGCCGGATGATCGGGCTTCCACCTCTCGCCGACCGCATTCGCGCGCCGCGCGACCTTCACATCGGGGCGATAGCCCATGCCGTCGCTGAAGCAGCGTCTGAAATCGTCTACCGTCATATAGTATCCGTCGTCGGAGACACCGGTCTTGTATCTTGCATTCCACTCGCGGCACTCCTTGCGCTCACCGAGACGGTAAGCGTCGGGCGCGAGCGACGCAGTCTTTCTTTCGTTATCTTCCTGCTCCGCAATGAGCTTGCGCACGGAATCCGATGTTCCGCGCTCCATAAAGCGTCTCTCAAGTGAGTTGTATGCGATATTGAAGGACGCCGATGCGCTCGTGTCAGCATATGCGTTCATTTTTTACCTCCATACTTTTAAAACAGCCTTTTTATTTACAGCTTTTCCGCCACGCGGAGCTTTGCGCTGTGCGAGCGCGTGTTTCTTGCAAGCTCCCCGGCAGATGCCGTGATCGGTTTTTTTGTAACTATCTTTATCTCCGGCTTGTGCCCGCAGACACAGACCGGAAAATCCGGCGGGCAGATGCAGCCGCGTGCCAGACCGGCGTATGTCTGCTTTACCCTGCGATCCTCAAGTGAGTGGAAAGTGATGACCGCCAACCTGCCGCCGGGAGCCAGCAGCGATACGGCGCTGCGCACCGTCGGCTCGATCACGTCGAGCTCGCCGTTGACCTCGATCCGTATTGCCTGAAATGTCCTCATCGCGGGGTGATGCTCTGCAGCTCTCAGTGCCGCCGCGGGTATTGCCGACCGTATGACGGCGACAAGCTCGCCGGTCGTGCCTATGGGAGCCTCCGCGCGCGCCTCGCATATCCTTGCGGCAATGCGCTGCGCGAATTTTTCCTCGCCGTATTCGTAAATTATCTTTTCGAGCTTTTCCTTCGGGTACCTGTTTACAACGTCAGCCGCGCTCAGGGGAGATGCGGGATCCATCCTCATGTCGAGCGGCGCATCCGATATGTACGAAAATCCTCGCTCGGGTGTATCGAGCTGATGCGACGACACGCCGAGGTCGAGCAGCACCCCGTCAAGCGCGCCGATGCCGAGAGAGGCGCACACGCGCTCCATTTCCGAGAAGTTCGCCCTCACGACCGTTGCACGGTCGCCGAATGGCGCGAGCCTTGCACCCGCCGCCGCGACGGCCTCGGGGTCGCGGTCTATCGCTATCAGCCGTCCCGTCGTAAGACGTGCCGCTATCGCCGATGAATGCCCGCCGCCGCCCGCCGTGCCGTCAAGGTATACCCCGTCCGGCTTTATCGCAAGCGACTCTATCACTTCGTCGAGCAGTACCGGCTCGTGCGAAAAACTCACTCTGCTCTCCTCGCCCATATCAAAGCCCCTGACTTTCTATGACCGAAAGCAGATCGGCCATGTTGACGGTCTCCTGCTCGGCGCGGTAGTTGTCCTCCGACCAGATCTCGGAGTAGTTGCCGCACCCGACTATGACCGCACCGCTCGACTTAAGACCCGCAAACTCCACAAGCTCGGGAGTCAGCACGACTCTGCCCTGCGAGTCGGGAGTCACCGCCGCGGCGTTGCTGTTGTAGAAGCGCTTGAGCATTTCCTGATACTTGCGGTCGAGCTTTTCGATAGGCGCTATATATTTGTTCCATTCGGAAAGAGAGTACGCCTTCAGCGACTTGTCGCGTATGCTGGGACAAATGATAAAGCTCGCACCGAGAATGTCGCGATGCTTTGCCGGGATAAAGAGGCGGTTTTTACCGTCAACATTGTGATGGAACACACCCATCAGCGGAAGCTGCTGCTCTGCCGCCGTACCCTTGGTTTCTTCGTCCATTGTGCTCTCCTTTCCGTGTCTCCACTGTTATTTTGCGGTGCTGTCGGAGCCGTATTCCGTATTTTCCGCGCCGTTCCACGTGTAAGTTTTGTTTCCGTTTGGATTTAATTCCGCAGCGTGAAAAATAAGGTTCGGTGGCATCCGCGCTGCGTTTTGCAACGTCGTGCACCGGGTGCCGCTCCACCTTCAGGCTATTTTTCAGCCTCAAAACCGTGGTATCATGCACCTTTTGGCTCCATTTTGCTCCACCGTGATGTTATTATACTATAACTCCCACCGAAAATGCAATAGGAAAATCCAAAAGAATCAAAAAAAATTTTCAAACAGGTACAAAAAGCACTCCGAAACGGCATTTCTGAGACGCCTGTTCGCCTGCTCGCTGTAATCATTACCTCGTATTTGCATTTTTGTTGTATTAATGATGTTTCGGTATGGTCGGCTGTCTGTCGGCCGACCGCGTATATTTCGGCGCGCCGTGCCGATAATATAAAAAAAGCCCGGCTCGGCCGGGAAAAGGTACGGTGTGCGGTATATGTCGATCATTCTGATAAGAACGGTAATAATTTATGTTGTCCTTGTGGGGGCGATGCGGCTAATGGGTAAGCGCCAGCTCGGTCAGCTTGAGGTCTCCGATCTCGTAAGCACCCTGCTTTTGTCCGAAATAGCGGCACTGCCGATCGAAAATCACAGCATCCCGCTCGTTTACGCAATAATCCCGATCATCCTCGTGCTTGCCGCCGAGGTATTCTCCGCAGCGCTGCTATCACGCTTTCCGGGGCTTAAAAACATCCTTTCGACGCGCCCGACGGTGCTCGTGAAAATGGGAAAGCCGCGCGAGGACGAGCTGAAGCGCGCGCTGACGGAATTCCCCGGCACCATCCTTTTGGTATCGCACGACCCGCTCTTCTACGAGGACTTCGTCACCGACATTTGGAATGTCGAGGACTGGACGACGAAGATCGTATAACACAATTCTGCGCGAAAAAAGAAACCCGCTGGAGTAAGGCCGCGGCAGTGCATGCCCGGCTTCCCAGCGGGTTTTGTTTTTTTCTCTTTCGGCACAAGGTCTGCCAAAGGCTTTTACATGCTTACATCCGTTCGATTGCGTCGAGGATCGTCACATGGTCCTCCGCGGATTCGTTGACATCCTCCTGTTCACGATAGCTTTTCATAATATCCGCGAAAATCTCCGCGGTCGAAGGCGGCGTGTAGCTGATGCAGTTTGCGCCCGCTTCGATGGTCGCCAAAATGCTTTGCGGCGTTGGTCCCCCGGTCGCGATGATCGGTACCTTCGGGAATTTTTCTCTGATCTTCTTTACCACGATCGGTGTTCTGGCCGCGGCGGAAACGTTGAGAATCGAAACGCCGGCGTCCAGTCTTGCCTGAATATC
>CAJLZE010000038.1 GCA_905210995.1 uncultured Anaerotruncus sp. | reverse complement strand
CGTGTATAGCCTTGACGAGCGAATCGTACACGGATACGGGAACATTGCCGCCCGAGAGCGCCGCTTCGCAGGCGGACGAATACCCGCGCACCTTGGCGTTGAAGCAGTCGTACTTCACCGATCCGCCGTATGTTGCGGCAAAGGTGTTGATGTATTTTTTATAGGTACCGAAGAACTTTTCAAAGGCATCCTCGCGGATGGCGCGGTCGCCGCTCTCGCGGTATACGCAGAAGTTGCCGTTTGTGAGCTGTCCTTCGCTGCCGTCGGACTTTTTGACTGACGGAAATTCCATATCCACATTGGTGAACATATCATAGCAGTCGTTGGGAGCGCGAGAGGCATCGCCGAGCTCTGCAAGAAGCTGCTCGCGCGCGGGGTCGAGAACGTGCTCCTGCATACGGATAAGATCGCGGATCATAAATGCGTATGTGCGGAGGTCCGGAGTTGATTCCAGCCATTTTTCAAGCTTTTCGGCGCCGATGGATATGATCTCGGGCTGAAGGAAGGATGTTGCGGCGTTGAGCTTTACATAAAGCCCGGTAGCACGTGCTTCGAGCTCCTGATTTTCGGCGTCGGAATTATCCGCTTCTTTGTGCAGCGACGCATATGAATATATGCGGTCGAAGCGCTCGAATACGCCGTAGATGGCGTTGAGCGCTTCCGCAAGCGCCTCGGGGCTTTCGCCGAGATGACCGCGGATATTTCCGATCGCATCTATTTCCTTGCTGCAATCGGATAATTCTTTTTCAAACGCTTCCCGCGTCGGGAAAATGTGAGAAAAATCCCACATGAATTCTGGGTTCATTTCTTTTCTGCTTTTCATTGGTATTCCTTTCAGCGCACGCTGACCGCACGCTATGTTTTATCAGTGTAATTATAGCATGCAATTTTACGCATGTCAATCAAGATAGGAACAATGCAAAGAAAAAATTCGATAATACCGCGCGTCATTTGAAATAGTGATAATATCCCGAAATATTTATTGACAGACGGTGCTTTTTGTGTTATATTTATATGATGAAGAAAACAAAACAAAGGATACATCCGCTATGGTCTTCAACTCGCTTGAATTTCTGATCTTCTACCCCGCGGTCCTCATTCTCTATTTTCTCGTTCCGACAAAATTCCGTTGGATTTTGCTTCTCGCAGCCAGCTACTATTTTTATCTCAGTTGGAATGTGGAGCTGGTGTTTCTTATAGTTTTTACGACGGTGATATCCTATTGCGCGGCATTGGCGATAGAAAAAAGCCCGAAAAAAAGCCTGCGCAAGCTCTGCCTTGCGGCAACACTCGTGTGCTCGCTCGGCGTGCTGCTCTTCTACAAGTATTTTGATTTTCTTGCCGGCAGCGTCATATCTGCGGCAACCCTGTTCGGCGCAAAGCTTGAACCGTTTTCACTCGGTCTGATACTTCCCGTCGGCATTTCGTTTTATACCTTCCAGACGCTTTCATATGTCATAGACGTGTACCGGGGAAATATAACAGCCGAACGTCATTTCGGATATTACGCGCTGTACGTTTCTTTCTTCCCGCAGCTCGTTGCAGGTCCCATCGAAAGACCCGAAAATCTTATTCCTCAGCTCCGCGAGGATCACCGTTTCAACCGCGACGATACCCGCGAGGGCATTCGCATGATGCTCATCGGATTTTTCAAGAAGATAGCTGTCGCCGACCTCTGCGCGGCTTATGTCGTTCCGGTATACTCTGATCCGTCGGCTGCGAACGGTCCTGCCGTTCTGCTTGCGACAGTGCTTTTTGCGTTCCAGATCTACGGCGACTTTGCGGGATACACCGATATAGCGATCGGATGCGCGCGCGTTATGGGCATCAGACTCATGAAGAACTTTGACCGCCCGTATACCGCAGAAAGCATCAAGGAATTCTGGGCGCGCTGGCACATTTCGCTGTCAAGCTGGTTCCGCGATTATCTCTACATACCGCTCGGCGGCAACCGCTGCTCGCGTGCACGTCATCTTTTAAATCTTATGACGGTATTTCTCGTGTCGGGGCTCTGGCACGGCGCTGCATGGACATACGTCCTATGGGGATTCCTTCACGGAATGTATCAGGTCGTCGGCATACTTACAAAAAAACTGCGCGCCGGTGCCTACGCAGCCCTGCGCATAGATCCCGATTCGAAACCGGCGCACATATGGCGGCGTGCCGTCACATTTGCGCTTGTCTCATTCGCATGGATATTCTTCCGCGCTGGCAGCATAGGCGACCTCGGCATACTTCTCGGCAAGCTGTTCACTGCATGGCAGCCGGGCGAAGCCTTTGCCTCGGCATTTGATCTTATGAGACTTGACCTCCCCGGTGCGGCTGCCGTTATCGCGGCGATAGCGGTCATGTGCCTGCTTGACAGAAACGGTCTCGCCTCCCCTGCATCCGATAGCACGGAACTTACCGGACGTCGCGCCGCAACCGAAACCATTAAATATGCGTCGCTTATCTGGGCTATTGCCTTTGCGTGGCTCGTGCTTCTCGAAGGCAACGGCGCGAGTTCGTTCATTTATTTCCAGTTCTGAATCCTATAAATCACCGTGGGTTCAAATTTGTTAAATATTTTTTGAAAAAAGTTTTCAAAAACTATTGACAGATAGCGCATAGTGCCCTATAATAAATATGTATAAAAAAGGAAAAGGCTTTCAATCGATCCGATGAAAGAAAAAAGATCCGAAGAAAACACCGCGGCACTGCCGCACGAATATGCGGCGCCGGAGATCGTGCTTCTTCTGCGCGCGCGCAGCGGAGACGAGCAGGCGTTCGCTCAGCTTGTCGCCGGATATCGCCCGATGCTCGGCGCTGCCGTGGCACAATACCGAGGCGAGGTGAGCACGCAGGATCTCGAAGAGCTTGAGCAGGAAGCACTTGTCGCGTTTCACCGCGCGGCAATGCGGTATGATGTACGTCGCAA
Organism: uncultured Anaerotruncus sp.; assembly: GCA_905210995.1. GTDB lineage: Bacteria > Bacillota > Clostridia > Oscillospirales > CAG-272 > CAG-390. The sequence goes on along the minus strand of CAJLZE010000038.1, from coordinate 18,584 downwards.
AAATGTCAGATTCGGGCTTTACGCCAAGGTCTGCGTCAATAAAGCGATGATAAGCACGCTGCGCAGGATCAGCCGCAATAAAAAGCGTTTTGAATATGTACCGCTCGAGGCAGCCGCGGAGATAAGCGCCGATTCGCCCGCAGATTCGGTCGCGGAACGCGAAAGCGAGGCCCGCCTGCGCAGCCTTATAAAGGGCAGCCTTTCTGATTTTGAAAACACGGTTTGGTGGCTTTATTATTCCGGTGCCGATATCGACAGCATTGCAGCCCGCACGGGCAAGCCGAAGAGATCGGTCGAAAACGCCCTCGGCCGTGCAAGAAAAAAACTGCGCACTATACTCACTCAAAGCAAATAACGAACCAAAGCGGTGCATCCGCTAAAAATAAAATTGCCCCGGTAGCTTAAATATCAGAGCGTTGCGTTTATTCTCAAAGGTGTCGGTTTGAATCCGTCGCAGGGCAAATATCTTTTTCACACGGAGGGAAAACATGAACGAAGAAGTAAAGGTCACGGCGACAGAAGCCACCACCGGCACGGAAGAAAAGCACGAATTCACCGATGAGACGCTTGTGTGCGTAGAATGCGGAAAGGAATTCGTTTTCAGCGCGGGAGAGCAGGCATTCTACAAAGAAAAGGGCTACATGAACAAGCCCAAGAGATGCCGCGAGTGCCGCAACGCAAAAAAGAACGGCACAGGGACCGAGCGTAAGTACTACTATGCGGTATGCGACGACTGCGGCGGAGAGGCAAAGCTGCCTTTTGAGCCGTCCAAGGACAAGCCCGTATATTGCAGTGCATGCCACGAAAAGAGACTGGCCGAAAGACGCCGTCGCGAGGAAAACTGATCACATCCGTTAAAAGCATACGTGCTGCCGCGCAAATTGCGCGGCAGCACGTATGCTTTTTCGACGGACAGCCGGTTGTGACGGGCTGTCCGCTTTTTATATCACTCTGTAAACACGCAGGCAGGACTCGCCGAGCCGCGCGGTTGCGAACATTGCTTCGTCATCGGTAAGTTCCGCCGAGGTTATGATCGCACTTCTCCCCTCACCGCCGATGCTGACCACACCCTCACCGGCGCAGACTTCGGGAATATCCGTCGGCTCACCGCTGAGAATGAAGCATCTGCGGGCACGGAATAACGTTCCGTCCGCGATATCGCACGGGGTTGCTTTTTTCCATTCAAGGCGCTGCTGAGCGGTCACGGGACGCTCTGCGGCATCTATTATATCGGACACAACTGCGCTCGCGGTAGGCAGCTTTCCTGCACCGCGACCGTAGAACATGGTTTCTCCGAGTACGTTACCGTCGATAAGCACACCGTTGAAAACACCGTCAACATGGCAAAGCGGGCATGTCGGCATGACCGCGCTCGGTCCGACCGATGCGTATATCGTGCCGTCCGGCTCCTTTTCGGCGTAAGCAACAAGCTTCACCGACACACCGGCTTCCGCAAGCAGCGACACATCCTCGGCGGGGATATCCCTGATCCCCTCCACCTTCACGGCATCAAGCGGCAGCAGCTTGCCGTAGGCTATCGCGGCAAGGATAAGGATCTTTCTCGCGGCATCCCAACCGTCAACGTCGGCAGACGGGTCAGCCTCGGCATACCCAAGCTCCTGAGCACGGTGAAGGACCGTATCGAACGGCGTGCCGTTCAGCTTCATTTCGGTGAGAATGTAATTCGTCGTACCGTTGAGAATGCCGGCAACGGAATTTATCTCATTGTCGGACAATTCGTCTATAAGCGGACGTATCACGGGAATTCCGCCCCCGACTGCCGCCTCAAAGAGGTATCTGACGCCGTGATGCCGCGCCAGGTCGAGCAGCTCGTCACCGAGAGCGGCAACGACCGCTTTGTTGGATGTGACCACAGACTTTCCCGCTTCTATGCACTCGCGCGTAAAATCCGCCGCCGGGTGAACGCCGCCCATCATTTCGGCAACGATGCTGACCTCAGGGTCGTCGCGTATCACCGAAAAGTCGTGAACTATGCGATCACCGAACGGACTGTCGGGAAAATCGCGGAGGTCAAGTATATATTTGATCCTCACCGTATCACCGAGTCTTGCGGCAATGATTTTTTCGTTTTTTGTAATTACCTCGGCGCATCCGGAGCCTACCGTTCCGAAGCCGAGCAAAGCAATATTGACCATTTTTTAAGATCCTTTTCGGTATAACTTACACCGCGCCGTTTTTCCTGCCGGATAAAAAATACCCGTGCGCAGAAAAAATTCGGCAATGCTATTGCAGAGCGGCGCGTAATGTGTTAAAATAACTGTATCGGCACAACTGCCGGGAAAGGTATGGGTCTGATAATGAGTTCCCCCATCGGAAGCAAAAACAACGTAAAGATATTTGTACTCTATCTTCTTGAAAATATAAACTACCCGCTCGACTACTGCTCGATAAACGATATAGTCATGCAGACTGACTATGTGATGTATCTTGACTTTGCCGAGTCATTCATAGAGATGCTCGACGGCGGGCTGATATCTTCTTTTGAAAGCGGCGGCACCACATATTATGAAGTCACCGAGAAGGGCAGATGCGTAGCACAGGAGCTCAATTCCGACGTGCTGTCGTCAATACTCGACAAGTCCCTTGCCGCGGCACTGCGTTATCTTGATTTTTCGCGCCGCAAGATAGTCGCTCATTGCGAAATATCCGGGCGCGACGACGGCAGATATGACGTCATATGCGAGATAACCGAAAAAAAGCAGCTCATTTTCCGCACGCTGCTTACGGTGGACTCGGAGGACCGAGCAAAGCGCATGAAAGAAAATTTCGACGACCGCCCCGAGGTCATCTACCGCGGAGTGACCGCCCTTCTCGCCGGAAATATGAATTATCTTTTCTGACAGAGCAGATCAATATCTCAAGCCGCCGCGCATATGCGCGGCAGCTTTTCGTCTCATCGCGTCAGTCAAAAGCAGCAGGGCTTGTGTGTACGGCACGGCGCGGACTGTTCATATAGGGTGCGACCTCTTCGCGCCAACGCAGATAGTGCTCGGTCTTTTTGTGCTCGGCAGCCGCTGCCTCATCGGCATACACCTCATAAAGCACGAACTGGGTGGGATCGTCGCGGCTCTGAAGCACGTCAAAACGCACATTTCCGGGCTCAAGTCTCGAATGATCGTGGTTATAGCACGATATTTTTTTGAATGCCTCCACGCACTCGGACTTCACATCTACAAATACCAGTGTTGCAATCATTTCAATACCTCATAAACTCTTATTTCAATACAAACGGTCGGCGTGATCTATAATGATCGCCCCCGTGATGCTCCATTTTCCGAAGCCGCCCACGAGCAAGGCTGCGGAACGTTCGTAAAGGACACCGTCCCCCTGATCGGGAGTGTACCCGAGCGGATCGTAAACAATAAATTTCAGGTCATTCGCGGATGCAGCACCGGGATTGAGGCACTCCGCAAACACGACATAGTGAGAACCGCTTGCCTTTTTGAATTCGACAACCACTCCGGCGGGGTGGCTCTCAAGCAGGTCGGCTATCGTGCGGAGCGTAGGGCTGTAAACCCGGCGTATCCCTATTTTTTCACCGTCTATGGAAAAGCGCGATGTCACCGCGCCCCAACCGACAAGCACCGGGTCGCCGTAAAGCAGCTCGGATGCCGATGAAGCACCGAAATTGTATGTATTGGCAAGCGCGACCGTGTACGGATCGGCGGGAAGGTTGCCCGTCTGCCCCGAACGGAAATCGTAGCCTCTTTCAAGCGTGGCACCAAGATTATGGAGCACCATTGCGACGCTGCAGGTGGCACATCCCTCACGCATCCATGAGCGCACGGACATTAATCTGTAATCGGCTGCAAAACGCAGCTTTGTACCGCCGCTCCGGAAATAAAGATCGGTAAGCTGCGTGGCATCCCAGTCACTGTTTGACGTGCTGCGTTGGCTGTACCATGTGAAAGCCGATTTTTCGGTCACGGTAACGGTAAACGAACCGCTCACCCCGTCAACGGAAGCGGTCACTTTTACGGTGCCGGGAGACAGCGCAGTATATGCACCGCCCTCGCCGACCATAAGTATGCTTTCATCGTCGGACGTCCACTTCACCCTGTCCTGAATGTAATTATAGGGTATCAGCCTGACGTAAAAATTGCCCGTTGAATACAGCTTTACATCGGTCGTGCGGTATGCAAACGACATTTTTTCGGTCTTTACAGGCTCGAGATACCACTGCTGCGCGGCATCATCCTCTATGTAATCGGTAAAGCGAACGAGATTGTCGCTGTAATAAGAAAGCTCATCGGTAACGCCGAGCACTGCTCCCGCATTATCGCCTCCCGTCGGCGCTATCGTGCAGGCACCGGAACGCACCTCGAAAATATCGAAATATGCACGCTCATCCTCGGTCAGCAGCTTTACGACCGGTGTTCCGGCTGCTGTGGAATCACTGTAAGCAAAGCAGTACAGCGCCGAATCGTTTTGCGGCCATATGACAAAGCTGCCGTCCTCTCTTTGTTTGAGAAGGAATATCTGTGCCGTGTTGTTGCTGTCGGGCGATGAGGTATATGCCTTGTCTTTTCCACGCGAGCCGTTGAGATATGCCGTAAGGTACTGTCCCGTTGCGCGGTTGCGGATGCGGAAAACGCCCTCCGTCGGAGATACGGTATCACTCTCCGCCGCTCCCGACATACAGAAAAGAAGCGGGAGCAGCAATGCAAACGCCGCAAGCACCGCGATAAGCTTTAACGGCGCGGTCTTATTTATTTTTTTCATTTCAGTTACCACTGCTCACGCAGCGCGAAAAGCTCCCTTTCTTTGAATTTACGATATCAGGTGACAGACCGTATGCATCAGACCTTTTCCGACGCTATGCGTTTTTTCATGCGATGAAGGTCGGCAAGCATTTTAAAGGCATCACGCATAACGTGCACCTTTGAGGAGCTGTGCCGCTGAACGCTGACAGGCATTTCAACGATCCCTATGCCGAGCTTGCCTGCCCAGAGAATAGTCTCAAAGTCAAACGCAAAGCCGTCAACAAGGCACCGCGGGAATATCTTCTTTACCGCATCCTGCGTATAGCCCTTGCAGCCGCACTGTGAATCGGACAGTCTGAACCCGCCTATCACGCACAAAAGGCGTATATATACCTTTGACGCAACACGGCGGAAGAATGTGTAACCGGCATATCCGGCACCGTCAAGATTGCGCGAGCCTATTACCATTCCCGCCTCGGGGTGAGCAAGATGCGTTTCATACACGCGCTTTATGACGTCGGTACCGTAGGCAAGATCGGCGTCGGTGAACATGACAAGATCGCCGACGGCTTCAAGAAACGCGGTCCTCACCGCGCAGCCCTTGCCGCGGTTCTCCGTATATCCGGTAACACGGACGTGCGGCAGCCCCATGGCGCGCACTATGTCGGCACTTCCGTCTGTACTGCCATCGTCCGAGAAAATTATTTCGTAATCATCAAAATTTGCGCTCATGTATTCCGAAAGCTCGGCTGCCGTAGCAGCTATTCTCTCGCTTTCATTGTACATAGGTATGCAAACCGAAATTTCCATTTCCGGCTCCTTTGCGTATTCAGGATTTTTTCCTGTATACTCTGAATTCAAAATCCGCCTCGCATTCAAGGCTCTCAAGCGCACGCAGACGCTCGATATCCGCCGCCGATGTGCGGTATCTGTAAGGCGTCATGCCGAACAGACGCATTATGTCCTCACGCCTGTCCGGGGAAAATTCAAGCTTGTATTCAAGCTCTTCGCTGTACACAGCCTCAAGTCCCGTCGGAAGATCGGCGCGCGGATCATTGAGAGTCGGCGTATCGTATACGGCTTTTTTCAACCCGTAAAGGTGACGCGGACCGGCACTGCCTACAATCAGCACGCCGCCCGGCTTCAGCACACGTGTATATTCTCTCTCCGCGCACGGAGAAAACATACAAAGCACAGCATCGGCACAGCCGTCCGCAAGCGGAAGTTCAAAGACAGATGCAACGGCAAACCGACAGATATCGGCTTTTCCCGCCGCGGCAGCACGTTTGGCGGCATGGTCGGCAGCCGATCTCGACAGATCTGCACCGAAAACATCCCTGCCGTTCCCCGCCATGTGTACCGAATAATACCCTTCTCCGCATCCCGCGTCCGCAAGCAGACCGCTGGGAGCATATCTGTCGGCAATGCGCAGCAGCGCATCTGCGGCAGGCAGATAATATCCGCCGTCAAGGAACGCCGAACGCGATTTCACCGCCTCGGGCGGATCGCCGCTGACCGCTCCGTGCCCACGAACGAATGCAAGATTGACGTATCCGCTCGCGCCGCGGTCAAAGCAATGTTTTTTGCCGTTTTTCCCGCCGCGGCATATATAGGACTTTCCCGCCTCGTCAAGTGGAGCGCCGCAGACGGGACACACGAGAGCTCCTTGCGGAAATATCATTCCGTTATCAGTTTTCAATTTTCACCAGTTTTGCATGACAGGCATATCTGCCGCTCGGGTTGAGATTGACACAGGTCGAGAGCGTAAGCAGCACATCGTCCGAATCCATCTCAAGCCCCGTGTCATATTGCGACCTTTCCTTTGCTCTCTCACAGAACGTTCTGAAGGAGTAAGATGACGGAAATTGAGTCATGAAATAATAATCGTTTTCCGTGGTCTCGTAGAAGGAATATATCTCGAAGGTATAAATGCCGTCAAAAGTAACGAGCTTTATCGTGCGGTGAGCATCGTAAAAGCCCTGACCGTATTCGCTGCCGTCATATCTCGAGCCGTACTTGTCGGGAAAATTCAGGTCGTACCTCGCTATATCGTGAAACATACTGCCGTTGAGCATATTGTGACCGTATATCACGATATTCCTGTTTTCCTCCACCTTACGGGAATTGTTGAAATCCACGAATATCGTGCCGGTGTTCAGCTTTTCGCCGTTGAAGCCATGCTTAAGATAATACTGATTATCCGTTGACTGAACAACGGGATAGTTCACGGATGTGCCTTCTATTATTATGAACCCGTATGTATCCGGGTTCTGATCCCGCAGCTGCTCAAGATAAATGAGCTTGCGCTGAAATTCGATGCTCTTCACCGTGGAAACACCGCCGGGTGTTACACCGGGATCGTTTTTAGTGTCCTTCTGCGCTGCATTGTTAAGGAGCGGAGCGGCTGAGCCGACCTTGGGCAGCACGCTTGCCATGATCGGGCTACCTGCGCCTCCGCCTGCATTATTAAAGCCTGCAGCTATATCATCGTAAAGGTCGCCCGCCTTTTTGTAATTCATAAAAATGTCAACAAGTTCAACCATACACACCGCAAATACGGCAAGGCAGACAACGATCATCACCGTACGCACTATGTCCGCAGCGCCGCGTTTTTTTCTTTTGACTGAAGAACCGGGTGCGACGTCTTCAACCGTCAGCTCGTCGAGAGATTCAAGAAATATATTCTTTTTTTCCGAATTGCCGCCGCAATCGTTCACACGGTCATCGGTACGCATTTTTCTCCTTTCGGGCATACGCCGGATCATTAATATACAAATTACAGTACTGATTATATAATAAAAACCGTCAAAAAGCAACCGCGTGCCGTTTCAATTTCAAAAAATGTTACATATGCATATACTCGGAGACAAATTTCGTGCGCGGTTACGCACATATCGCTCTCGACGACGCCGAAATAAAAAACCGGGGTTGCCGCGAATGATACGCAGCCCCCGGTGCCGTTTATTGCTCGTCGTCGGCAATGTCCCCGTCATCGTTGTCGGCGGCATCCGCTATCGGCAACTCTAACCAGAAGACCGAGCCCTGTCCCTCGCTGCTTTCCACACCGTACGCGGCATTGTGGCGCTGCAGAATGCCCTTGACGATCGAAAGTCCCAACCCTGTGCCTACCGCGGCACGGCGGTGGACCTTGTCTATCTTATAGTACCTGTCCCATATAAGCGGTATCTGATCGCGCGGTATACCGGGACCCGTGTCGGCGACCGAGATACGCACCCGGCGCTCGCCGTCGTGCTCGCCGAACGACTGACTGACCTTTACCGTTTTGTCGTCGCCCGTGTAGTTTACGGCATTGTTGATAAGATTGTATACCACCTGAAGCAGCATGGTCCTGTCGGCATACACGAATGCCTCTCCGTCCGCTTCGAAGCTGATATTATATCCGTCGTGATGCTTCAGCTTTTCATATCGCTTCATGACCTCGCGTACCGTTTCGGTCAGGTCGAAATGCGTCATATGAGGTGTCTGCGTTCCCGCACGCAGCTTTGAGATATCAAGCATATCCGTTACAAGCTCGGAAAGCCTCTCCGTCTCGTCAATGATTATCTGAAGATTCTCGGGGGAATTTTCGCCCGGTATATCACGCATCACCTCGGCATATCCGGATATCATCGTAAGCGGCGTTCTGAGGTCGTGCGAAACATTTGCGATCAGCTCTCGCTGAAGTCCGTCGGATCTTGCTATCTCACCCGCAGCGTAGTTGAGCGTTGAGGCAAGCTCGTGTGTTTCAAGATATCCCTCTCCGACGAAATTCGCATCGTACTCACCCTCGGCAAGCTTCTTTGCCGCGCGATTCATGTCCGTGAGCGGCTTGGATATTTTTTCTGAGAAAAATACAGACAGCAGCGCCGCAGCTATCAGCACCGCAGCTGCGATCCATCCGAACTGCGTACCGAGCGTTCTGACAGTCGATGTCATCGGCACGAATTCGGTGTTGAGTATTATCACATAATCATTGCCGCCAACGCTCACTATCCTTGCGGATACGGCAGTGATGCCTTTTTTCACCGACGGCACTATCGCATTGTCACGGTCGTCATCGGCTCTGATACCGCCGAAGATAAGCTTTTTCTGCTCTGTCCACGACCCGCCGTTTGAACGCGCATTCTGATAAATATTGTTCAGCTCGTCCGACGGCAGATGATGTATGAGGCAGGTCGGGGCAACATCCGCACTTACGATCTCACTGCCGAGATGCCCCGAGCTCGCTTTGAATACCCTGACACAGGTGTCATACGTCAGCGCAAGGTCGACCGCCCGTGTTTTGAGCTCGTCGCTTTCTATATCTGTCTCTATCTCATGCGAAACGCGCGACAGCTCATCCATCTTGGTCTGACGGTAAAAATAATCAAGCATCCTCACCTGAAAGACCCAGATTATCAGCAGCATGACTGCCGCAAAGCACGCAAAGTATATAAGCAGCTTTGCGCGCACACTGAGAATGCGGCTCGCTCCGTTTCCGGAATGCATACCGGATGCCGCCGCCTGTTTTTTTCTTTTACCGGCGGACATCATTTTTTGGTCTCTTTTCCGCCAGTCACGGCTTCAAAACGGTACCCTACGCCGCGCAGCGTCACAACACAGTCGGCATATCGCCCGAGGCTCTTGCGCAAAAGCTTTATGTGCGTATCGAGCGTACGCGCATCACCGTAAAAATCATATCCCCAGACCTCGCGCAAAAGCTGTTCGCGCGACAGTGCTATGTTGCGGTTTGCAAGAAGATAGAAGAAAAGATCGTACTCCTTCGGCGACATATCCACCCTCTCGCCGTCTATATACACAAGGCGCGCCGTTATGTCGGCTTTAAGACCGCCGCCGTCAAGCTCAACGATCTCGTGCGGCTTTCCTCCGCCCGGCTGCTCGGACGGTGCGCGGCGGTATCTCTTCATCACTGCGTCAACGCGCATCATCAGCTCCTTGGGCGAAAAGGGCTTTACGACATAGTCGTCGATCCCCAGTCCGAAGCCGTTTATCTTGTCATATTCCTCTCCGCGTGCCGAAAGCATGATTATCGGCACATCGGAGGTCTTTCTTATTTCGCGGACGGCGGAAAAACCGTCAAGCTCCGGCATCATAATGTCCATTATCACAATGTCGTATCCTCCCTCGCGGCAGCGAAGCACCGCCTCCATACCGTCGGCAGCCTCTGTCACCTTATGTCCTTCAAACTCGGCGTATTTTCTGATTATCGTGCGTATGCGGGATTCGTCGTCAACTACCAGTATGCTGTACATATCCGTCCTCCGTTGTTATGTCATTGTAAAATTGTTTTCGGGCTCAGTGCGCTCCGCTGCCGGAGCCGCACTGAGCCGCTGTAATATCAGTTTGATTCGCTCGATGATGTGCCCTGAGTCTTTTCCTTGAGCGTCAGGGTGACCTCAACGGTCTTGCCGTGGCGCATGACTACGAGCTTCACGTTATCTCCGACCACAAGAGAGTTGATGCAGTTGGTGATATCGCTCGAGCTTGACACCTCTGTGTCATTGATGCTGATGATACGGTCGCCGCGCTGCAGTCCGGTGGAATCGTCGGCTTTTTCAACGTATGCACCCGGCTGAGCGGAACCGTAATATCTCCATGCGGTGTACATGTCGGCGTCAATTACGGTAATGCCGATGGCGGGTCTGCCGCGTACATAACCGTATTCTATGAGCTGCTCGGCAACCGATTTTGCCTTGTTTATCGGAATAACGAATCCGAGCCCCTCAACACCGGTGCTTGAATACTTCGCATTGACTATGCCTACAAGTTCACCGTAAAGGTTGAAAAGTCCGCCGCCGGAGTTGCCGGGGTTGATGGCTGCATTCGTCTGAAGCAGATTCATCTTCTTGCCCTCAACGCTCACTTCTCTGTCAAGGGCGCTGACGATACCGTCGGTGACAGTACCGCCGAGCTCACCGAGCGGGTTGCCTATTGCGAGTACGCTCTCGCCGACGACAAGCTTATCGCTGTCGCCGAGAACCGCAACGCTGAGCTTCACGCCGTCTGTGGGTTTGATCTTGATGACCGCGATATCCGCAACATCGTCGGTTCCGATAAGTGCCGCTTCGTATTCGGTCTTGTCTGTAAGCCTTACCGTGATCTTTGAGGTGTTTTCGATAACATGGTTATTGGTTACGATATAACCGTCGGCGGAAATAATGACTCCGCTGCCCGCGCCACTCTGAACATACTGTCCGAGATAGTCATTGCTCTGAACGTTTTCGGTCGTGATCTCGACCACCGAATCCTTGACGAGCGCCGCAGTCTCGGCTACCGTCATCTGAGTGCCAGTACTGCCGATCTTGAGCGTTTCAACAGTCCTACCGGACTGAAGCAACTCAACGGTGCCCGTTGCACCGACGGAAGCCTGGTCGCCGTTTCCCTTATTCGATACGCGGTTGGCGAGATATGTTCCTCCGAAGCCGGCTGCCGCCGAAAAGAGGACGCAAAGCACAACAACGCAGGAAAGGACTGCCGCAAGGTGATTGCTCTTTTTCTTCTTTGTGTTTTTTCCGTTTCCGGATGTACTTCCGTTTGCGGTGCGGGAGGTCCCGTAAGGAACATAAGTGTATTCGTTCCGCGCGCCCGAGGCGTTTTCTTTGGCGGATGAATTTTCGGGAACGTATGCGACCCCGAAGGATGCTCCGTTATTCACGGAATTATTGCCGTTATCTGCGGAATTTATCGTAGTGTCGTTTTCGTGCGATCCGTTGTTTTCCGGAACATTGCCGTTCATACGGTCTGTACGATCGTTTTCATTTTCAAACATAACACGATATCTCCTTTGCTTTTTTCTTTGCCTATATTATAAAGACGCTTTGTGACGGTTTTATGATGATGCGTAAAACAACTCTTGAAATCAATTGATGAAAGATAAAATGCCGACAGAAGACTTTTTTCACGGTGGATGCGGACACAGAGAAACGCGACAGCGTATGCGACATAAATGTCCGAGAGAGAATATTATAATTATTTCAACCCGGCGGGCAGAATAAACGACCGTTTTTCAACAAATCATTGTTTTGGGAGAAAAAATATGATATACTGTATATTGAAAATAAATGTCCGCACGGGCAACGTGCCGTGAGAGCCGACCGCGTGCCGGCAGAGGAAAGACGGCTTGCCGCCCGCATCGCGCGCGACACGCGGCGGCTTGCAGCTTTGCGCTCACGCTCACAGAAGGGAGCATCGGCGCAAATATCCCGCGCCGCATTTGACCGCAGGCGTTTTTCGCGCGGCAGCTATCTTTCGTTCATATTTGACACCGTAACGTCAACTCGCGGGTTTGAGATATGGGACGAGGCACTCGCCTTTGCGCGGCGCTTCAGGCTTCTTTCGACAATACTGCGTGCGGCGTCTGTCATCGTCTACGCCGTCGAGACCGGAGCGGCGTTCATAATTGCCGCGGGGATCGTTCTCGCCGTACTTCCGGCTGCGTTGCTTTTGTTTATCGCGGCGCACATAGACTCGCTGATAAGCTCCGGGCGCGCGGTATCAAGAGTGCGGCAGATAGCACGGGAATGCGACGTAACATTTGTATTTCCGCCGCGCATCGCCGTTGCCGAAAACGCGTTTCTTGCCGCAAACACGCGTGTGTTGGCAAAGAACGGCGCTGTGTTCATCGTATCGCCGTATCTCTTTTCCGCACGCGGAGTCGGCGGTAAGGGTGCATATTCGTCACTCAGATACGAGGGCAACGGCGTTTATATAATACGCAGACGGACGTATTTCAGACTGCGCCGTAAGCTGCCGCAGCTTTTTTCACTGCGCGGCACAACATTCATATACCTTTGATAAAAGGAATCGAAAAAATGGTAGAATTCATATACGGAGTACCCGGATCGGGTAAGACAAGCTATATAATGTCGCGTCTTGCGTCGGACGTGCGCGTCGGTCGGCGGGCTTTTGTCATCGTTCCCGAGCAGCAGACCGTAGAGGTCGAACGCGCCGTTGCCGACCGCCTACAGCCTCAGGCGCAGCTTTCGGTCGAGGCGCTCAATTTTTCGCGTCTTGCCAACCGCATATTCCGCGAGCGCGGCGGACTTGTCTATAATTACGCCGACAAGAGCCGAAAGCTGCTTTTCATGTGGCGTGCACTGCGCGAATGCGCGCCGATGCTCTCGGAGTACGGCGGCAGAGCCGCCTCGGATGCCTCTCTTTCTTCGGCAATGCTTCAGTCCGTCCGCGAATTCAAGGCTTGCGGCATCACTCCGAAAAAGCTAGCCGAGGCGTCGCGCCGCTTTTCGTCCGGTCGCTCGTCCGACCGCGCCCTCGGCGGCAAGCTCGGCGACCTTTCGCTGATATACGCGGCATATTCGGCACTCCTCTCGCAAAATTTCACCGATTCCGACGACGATCTGTCGCGTCTTGCCGAAAAGCTGGCGGACGAGCCGTATTTCGGCGGCTCATCGGTGTACATAGATTCATTTTCAAGCTTCACGGGTCAGGAGCACGAAATAATCAAGCTGATAATGCGTCAGGCGGATGAGGTGGTCATAACTCTGCCGCTTTCATCACCCGCCGACCGTGCGCTCTGCTCATTTTCGTCGCGCAAATGCTCCGACCGCCTCCGCCGTGATGCCTCCGGGCTCGGGATAAAGCCGGCTCTCATCAGCCTTGACGGAAACAGGCGTCCCGGCAACGCCGAGCTGCGCGCCGTTTGCGCGCAGTTCCGCGATCAGTCGGTATCTGCCGATATCCCGGAGAACGAACGCGGACACGTCAGGCTCTTCTCGCTCTCGGATCCGTATTCCGAATGCGACGCGGCTGCGGCTGAGGTAAAATCGCTGCTCATGGAGGGATACCGCTGCCGCGATATCGCCGTTATCGCCCGAGATGCCGAAAAATACCGCGGGATAATCGACAGCGCCTTTGAAAAACTGTCGATCCCCTGCTTTCTGTCCGAAAAGACCGGATTTTCGACCCGTCCGCTCGCAAGGCTGATACTTTCGGCACTGCGAATAAAAATGTACAGCTGGCGCCGCGAGGACGTAACGGCTCACATCAAAACAGGACTTTGCGGCATCGACCCGCGTGACGCCGATATATTTGAGGCATACGCCGAAAAGTGGAATATAAGCGGTCGTGCGTTTTACGGCAGCGAGTCATGGAACAAAAACCCCGACGGGTACACCCCGCGTATCACCGAACGCGGCAAGGACATACTCGCGCGTGCCAACGCAGTCCGCACGGTGCTGCGCGACAGGCTGACGGCACTTTTCGCCGCCATCGATGCAGCCGCGGACACGGCGGGCATCTGCCGGGCGATATGGGAATACCTCGAGTCGCTCGATGTTCGCGGCACGCTGCGCGCGCTTGCGGTGCGCGATCTTTCCGAGGGACGCCGTCGGGAAGCCGAAGAGGACGGCAAGCTTTACGATTCCGCCGCCGACGCACTTGAATGCCTTTGCGACGTCTTTAACGAAAAGCCTGACATTGCGACCTTTGCCTCCGCTCTCAGACTTGCGTTCGACTCCGCCGAAATAGGCACGATCCCGACCGGATGCGATGAGGTGGTGATAGGCTCCGCCGATATGCTGCGCGCCGGCGACCGCAAATGCGCGGTCCTCATAGGGCTCGACGAAGGCGAATTCCCCGGCAGCGGGGCGCGCGGCGGACTGCTTACCGACCGTGACCGCACACTGCTCGCCGAGGCGGAGCTTGAGCTTTCGGTAAATGCCGAGGCGGAATCCTCCGACGAACTTTTCTTCCTTCTGCGCGCAGTATCCGTCCCGTCCGAAAAGCTTCTGCTTTTCACTCACGAGACCGACACCGGCGGCTCCGCGTGCCGTCCCTCATCCGCATTTCTGCGTGTCGCGGCGCTTCTTCCGTACATAAATATCAAGACAGAAAACGACATATCCCCCGCCGATCGCATCTGGAGCCGCCGCGCGGCATACGAATATCTTGCAATGTATGAGGGAACGCCGACGGGAGACGCACTTGCCGCCTGCCTTAAGAATGACCCCGGGTATGCGTCGGCAAGATCGCGCGCTGTCGCTCCGCTCACCGCACGCCGCGAGACCGTCACCCCGGCACTTGCGCGCGCCGCCTTCGGCGAGCGCATCGAGCTTACGCAGTCGCGGATCGAATCATTTGTGAGCTGCCCGTACAATTATTACCTCAAATACATTTTGCGGCTCGACGACGGCGCCCGCGCGGAATTCAATTACGCGGGCATGGGCTCATTCGTGCATCGCGTGCTTGAAAAATTTCTGCTTTCCGTTGCTGCCGACAGTGGATTTGACTCCGCCCCCGACTCTGAAAAAGCCTCGCGCCTGCTTGACGGCATAATAGGCGAATACACTGCTTCACTCGGTATTACCGAGACATCTCCGAGGCTTTCGCACCTTATATCGCGTCTGCGCGGGCTTACCGAGCTGCTGCTTTCGGATATTTTTGCCGAGTTCTCGGCAGGCTCGTTCCGTCCCGAGGCATTTGAACTCCCCATCGGCATCGACGTCGGCAGACGCGGCATTCCCGCACCCGAATTTCCGCTCCGCGACGGCGGCTGCGCCGTGCTGCGCGGAATCGCCGACCGCGTTGACACCGCACGCGGAAGCGATGGGAGCCGTCTGCTGCGTGTCGTCGACTACAAAACAGGAAGCAAGGACTTTTCGCTCGAGGACGTGAAAAACGGGCTGGAGCTTCAGCTTCCGATATACCTCTACGCGCTGACTCACGGCGAGGCAGCGGGGGAAGGCTCGGTTCCCGCCGCAATAACCTATCTTTCCGCCAATGTACCGCCCGTAAAGCTTGAGCGCCCGCTCACGGGCGACGAGATACGCCGCGAGGCGCGGCGGTCGATAAAGCGTTCGGGGCTTGTTCTCGACAACGACGAAGTGCTTAATGCGCTTAACTCCGAGCGCGATCCGCACTTCATGCAGGGCGCAAAATATTCACGCGACGGCACGCCGTCCCCCGCACTTGTAAGCCAGGATGGGATGAGAGAGCTTTTCTCTGAGCTCGAGCGTACCGTTGAAAAGATCGCCTCGTCAATGCGCTCGGGAAGAGCATGTGCTCTCCCCTTCACCGGCAGCGACGGCAGGTGCCTTTGCGACAACTGCCGGTATGCAGCCGTCTGCCGCACACCGTCGCGCAAAGCCGAATGAACCCGTGTTTATATTATTTTACCGCTAAAGCGAAAGGTAGCTCCGAAAATGCCAGTTAACTTTACAGATGCTCAGCGCACAGCGATCGACGTGCGCGGCAGAACGCTCCTCGTGTCCGCCGCGGCGGGCTCCGGTAAAACGGCAACGCTCACCGAGCGGATAATACGCGAGCTGACAGATCCCGATGATCCGTCCGATATCTCGGATATGCTCATAGTTACATTTACCCGCGCAGCCGCAGGCGAGCTTCGTGCCCGCATAGGAGCCGCGCTCTCGGCAGAGCTTGCACGCGACCCCGGCAACCGGCGCCTTGCGCGTCAGGTCATTGCCATAGGCAATGCTCGGATATGCACCATCGACTCGTTTTATCTTGATGTGGTGCGCGAGAATTTTCAGCGACTCGGTCTGTCCGCTTCTTTCCGTCTTGCCGACGGGAGCGAGCTCGACCCGCTGCGCCGTGCCTGTATGCAGGATGTGATAGAGCGTTTTTACGCCTCCGACCCGGAATTTCCGTACCTCGCGGACTGCCTCACATCGACACGCGGCGACAGCAAGCTTGCAGAAACGCTTCTTAAGATCGTCCCGCGTCTCGAATGCCTGCCGCGCGGCATGAATGTGCCCGCCGATGACGCGGCATTGCTTGAAGAGGAATCGGAAAAGCCGTTTTTTGAAAGCCGCGCGGGAAGATGCGCCCTTGACGCGATAAACGACACGCTTGACGGCTGCGAGCGTTTTTTCGCCGCAGCGCTTGAAGAAATAAGCGGAGACGCCGCATATCCCGCAGGCTATGGCCGCGTGTTTGAATACGACATCGCTACCGTCCGTGCGCTCACGGCGGCAGCGGCACACGCCGACGGCGCCGAACTGCGCAGGCTTGCAGCCGATTATTCGCCGCTGCGCCTACCACCCTTCAAAAAAGGTCAGAAAACGCCTCGCGCCGCCGAGATCGCCGACGAACGTGCCGACTGCAAGAAAAAAATGATATCCGTATGCACAAAGTATCTTGCAATGACGGATGATGAGATATCCGCTTCTCAAAAAAAGACCGCCGCAGCGCTGAGAACACTCTCACGCGTGCTGACGGCTTACCGCGACGCGTTCAGAGACGAAAAATCAATGCGCTCCGTCTGCGAATTTTCAGACATAAGGGGCTACGCATACGGCCTTCTCATAGGCGCTGACGGCGAGCCGACCGAAACCGCACGCGAGTGGCGCGACCGCTTTTCGGAGATATTCGTTGACGAATACCAGGACACCGACCCGGTGCAGGATGCCATTTTCCGTGCCGTGGCACGTCCCGGCGGGCTGTTCATGGTCGGCGATATCAAGCAGAGCATATACTCGTTCCGCGGCGCCGAGCCGTCGATATTCGCGGGATACCGCCGCAGCTTTCCGCCCGTGACTGCGGGTGACGATGAAACGAGCCCCGGCTCGGTATTCATGTCCGAAAACTTCCGCTGCTCGCGCAATATCGTCGATTTCACGAACGCCGTGTCCTCATACCTCTTCACCGTTTCTGAAAACGCCCCCGGCGAAAACGGCATCGGATACCGCCCCGAGGACGATCTGATATTCTCGCGCGGCGCTGCTGCGGGCGACGAAAAGGTAGATATAGCACTTATCGGCACCGACAGCTCATCGGACGACACCTCGGACACAGACACCTCCGACGCACCTTCGACAGGCGAGGATGCCGAGGTCGAATATATCTGTGCGCGCATCCGCACGATGCTCGGCAGCGGCGGATATAAACCGGGCGACATTGCAGTGCTCTCGCGCTCCAAAAAATTCGCCGCCAAGGTCGCGTTGCGCCTTTCGGCGCTCGGTATTCCCGCCGCGAACAGCGTCGGCGAGGATCTGTTTGCCAACCCCGAGGTGCTTATGTTCATAGGCATCCTCTCCGCGACGGACAACCCACAGCGTGATATTCCGCTTGCAGCCACACTGAAATCTCCCGTATTCGGCTTTTCTCTCGACGACCTTGTCCGAATACGCAGCGGAAAGACCGACGAATCCCTCTATGACTCCGTCGCGGCTTATTCGACGGGCGGAACCGATCGCGCGCTTGCCGAAAAATGCGCGGGTGCGCTTGCAACGCTTGCGGACTGGCGAGCATACGCCGAGGCAATGCCGGTAGACCGTCTCATCCGCCGCATCTGGCGTGAGACCTCGGCGCTGACATACGCGGGTTCTGACAAAGAACGGGCGCTGCGCACGCCGACGGAAAGGCGCGCAAACCTCCGGCGCCTTTACGAATACGCAAGAAAATTCGAAGCCTCCGCCTTCCGCGGGCTTTCGGAATTCGTGTCATACATAAACGGAATGATAAGCGGGGGCGTCAAGATCGAATCCGACGCATCCTCCGAGCGCAATGCCGTGAGCATAATGACGATCCATAAGTCAAAGGGGCTTGAATTTCCTGTCGTTTTCCTCGCAGGCTTCGGAGCGCGGTTCAACCGCAGCGAATCGGGCGACGATATCTGCTTCTGCCCCGATGTCGGAATGGCGTTGAAGCTTTCCGACGGCGGCGGCATGGCAAAGCTCGACACCCCGATGCGCCGCGCCGTTGCCGACCGTGCTGCGTCGCTTTCGGCAGAGGAGGAGATACGCATACTCTACGTTGCGCTGACACGCGCACGCGACAAACTCATCATAACAGCAAAAACCGGGAAGAGCGGCGCCGATGCGATGCTTGACGACGCACGTACACGCGCAGCACGCGGCGGGCGTGCATCGATAACAGGCGCAC
>CAJLZE010000037.1 GCA_905210995.1 uncultured Anaerotruncus sp. | reverse complement strand
CCCCTGCCGTGATAATCATCGTGGCGGTCGCGGCGGTCGTCATCGGCAATGCAGACAGATCCGGGTACACCGTAAAGACCGGCACATATTACGCAGCCCCGACGGCGCACACGCTTGCCGACAGTCACGGCAGGCTGTATGACCTCTCGGAGTACAGCGTGAATTCCTACATCATACGTCCCTCCCTTGACGGAGAGACGGCTGTCATACTCGGCAAAAAGGACGCCGGCGACACCTCGGGCGTTCTGCTGCTGCTTTCAAAAGCACGGCTCTCAAAGATCGCCGACGATGTGTACGACTGCGCGATATCCGACAACGGCGCCGCCGTCGCATATGCCGTACCCGGCGACGGCGCGGGAACACTTTATCTTTACAATGTGTCAAAGCAGTCGGCGTCTCTCGTGAGCGGCGGCATGATCTGCCCCTCGCTTGAGGACATTCCGATCCTGTCGTCGTTTGACATCTTCCGCGGTATGTTCGTGCTCTCACCCGACGGCAAAAGCATCGCGTTCGCCAAAAAGGTGAACGAAGGCGTGCGCGCGTATGTTTCGGTCAAGGGCAGCGAACCCGCTCCCATCGCAGTCGATTCATACCCCGTCGCGCTCTCGAACAACGGAAAGTACATTTACTTTATCAGGCACAGCCTCTCGCTCGCCGCCGAATACAACTTCAAGTTCTCGGTCGCGCACGGAGACGAGGTGCGTCACCTCTCGCTCGATGCGGCAAATCTCGGCAAATCCCTGATCTTCAACGCCGACCGTACCGAGGTAGTGTTTGCCGACGACGGCTCGACCTATGTCAGCCGCAAGGGAGGCGAACGCCGGCGCATAACGTCGGGTGAGATAAACGGCATCGTCGTTCCCGGCAGCGGCGCCGCGCGCCGCGAGGAATTCCCCGCTCTCGGCTGCCGTGCCGACATTTATGCACGCCGCAGCATCGGCGGCAGCGCTTATATCTCGGACGGCGGGCTCTACTACCTCAACAAGGCTCTTGAGATCTCGGTGATAACCTCCTCCTACGGCGGCTCGTCGATATCCTCCGACGGTAAGTCGCTCTACTACATCGACACCTCCGCCGGGCGCAGCGGCTCGTGCGGCAGCGTTTATTATCTTGACGACGTTGAAAAGAACGGCAACAAGCAGCTCGTCACCGCGAGCATAGAGGCGACCTCGGTCGTTGCCCCCGACAAAATGGACGGCGTTTATGTGACCGACCTTGACAGGACGCTCTGGTTCGTCGGCAAAAACGGCAAGAAACAGAAGCGCATATGCGATGAGGTGTCGGACTTCGGCGTGGACCGTAAGGGAGGCTCGGTCTACTTCACCTCGGCACTTGAGGATCACTCGACCGTGTGGTATTCAAAGCGCGGTTCGAAGAAAAAGGCCATGGTGAAGGCTGACGCGGCGGCGGTCGCATCTCAGAACTTCATGCACGGCGGCGTATTCTTTACCTTTGAGGGCACAGCCGATTCGGGGACCACGGTCTCCTTCTGCCGCGTGCTGTCGGGAAAGAAGTACGAGGTACTGCTGACATACGCAAAATAACAAAACGATACGGCTGCGGCACACCTGCCGCAGCCGTATCGTTTTCGGTGAAGAAAATTCATGATACGTTACGTTTATGTTCTCCCTGATTCCACATTGTGCGTTTATAATAAAAGCGAAAACCTTGAAGGGATGCAGCATTATGAACATTGCTTTTCTTCTGACTCCGAAAAGTCAGGTGGCCTATATTTATGAAGACAGCACTTTCCGCCAGGCACTCGAAAAGCTCCGTCACCACGGTTATTCCGCAGTGCCGGTGCTCACGCGCGACGGCAAATACGCCGGCACTCTCAGCGAGGGCGATTTTCTCTGGAGCATGCTTGAGATCGGCGGCGCGTCGCTGTCCGAATGCGAGGGACTGCGTGTCGCCGACATAAAAAAGACCGACCGTAATCCCGCCGTACATATCACGTCCGACACCGACGAGCTGATGAGCCGTGCGCTCGGGCAGAACTTTATTCCCGTCGTCGATGACCGCGGCTGCTTTATGGGCATAGTGACCCGCCGCGCGATAATCAACGCATTTATAGGGGAAGCAAATGAAGAAGCAAAGATCGGCTGAGAAGCTGACCGTGATAATATGCGCCTCGGTGCTCGCAGCAGCGGCGCTCATTGTGCTTTGGTTTGTGCTTTATCCGTCGGTGATGGCGCGGCGCGAGTGCCGTGCGATGGCGGAAAAGCTTGCCGGCATCGCCGACTCAGACACCGCCGAGGCAACGGTCACCGACATGACCGACTACGGTCTCGGCATAGGCGAAACGCCCGAGGTACACCTTGAGGGCGATGAGGCACGCGGATTTGCCAAAAGGCTTTCCGACGCTCTCGCAAGCGCAAAATACCGCAGCCGCAAGGATCTTGCGGGCGGCAATTGGGAAATACGCGTGCGCGTCGGCGACGACAGCGAAAGCGTGACGGTATATTTCACATATGACGGCGAGCTTTACTTTGTGAAGGGCATTACGGGCTTTTTCTTCTCAACGGCGGAAGAATTCACGCTTCCGACGTCCGGGTGACACATCAAAATAAAACTATCCCGTATCGCGTGCCGGGGCACGCGATACGGGATATATTTTTGCTTTATCAGAGCACCTGCCTGAAATAATACAGGAAGAACCTGCGGTGTGCGGGCACACGGTGGCGGTAGGCATTTTCGTAAAGCCTGAACCACAGGCGCGCAAGCGCCGCGGGCGCACCGGATGGCAGCACGGCGACATCTCCGCCGAACTCGACCGCTGCGATCGCGTCAAGGTCGCCCGCAAGCTCGCGCTCGGTCACGGGACCGTGCACGCCCGTGCGGTGATCCGACGTTTCGGTCTCTGAGGGTGCGCTCAGCAGCGCTCCCAGCTCCGCGTAAAGCCTTGCGGCGTATGCGTCGCGGAACTCGCCCTTTTGCGGGGCGCACCCGCATTCGGAAAGCAGAACGGTGAGCATATCCGAGCAGTCGCGCACAAGTGCGTTCAGCGCGGCATTGGTTTCTCCGCCCTTCTCACTGCCGAGCTTTTTCACCGTCGCGGTGCGTGCGGCTGCCTTGCGGTCGGCACGGCGCCTGATCGCGGCAAATACCGCGGCAAGAACGGCTGCAACAGCCAGAACGATCGCCGAAACGGTAACGATCTTTATTATCAGCTTGCGGCGCGCCTCGGCACGCTGCTCCTCAAGGAGCTTTTCAAGCTCTTCGTCGCTCAACCCGGAATTATCCGTACCGTCGTCCTCCTCGTCGTCTCTGCCCGGTCTTACGGGGGTGACGGGCAGCGGGTCGTCCTGACGATATTCATACATAGCCTGATAGTACTCGGGCGTTGCTTCGTACTGCACCCAGCCTATGCCCTCGAAGAACACCTCGACCCACGCGTGCGCGTTGCTGTCGCGTACGTCGGCGACGTAATCGAGCGATCCGCCGCGGCGGTAGAAATCGGAGGCTATATAGCCCTCGACATACCTTGCGGGTATGCCCGCCTCGCGCAGCATGAGCGCCAGAGCGGACGCAAACTGCACGCAGTAGCCCTCGTGCGTTACCGTGAGGAACTTTTCAACGCCGTCATACGTCGTGTCGTCGGAAAGCGTCGGCGTCAGCGTGTATGTGCAGTTATCCTTGAGCCACTTCACGAACCCCATGACGAGCTGATGCCTCTGCTCGAACACGACGGCATCCGTCACGGGAATTTCGAGCTTGGAGCGTTTATAGAAATTGCGCTCGGCAGCGCGCGAAAGGTCACGCGGGATGATCGTGATCGTTTGTATGCCATCCTCGGTATAATCCACCGTTTCGGTGTGCGCCTCGGAGATTATCTTTGCAACAAGATCGCCGATTATCTTGCTGTCTGACTTTCCGGTATACGTGTTGTAAACGAACTGCGTATACTTGTCGCTCATATTCCAGAGATCGACAAGATCGCTGCGCTCGGCGTCGGTATAAAACTCAAGATAACGCACGAGCGCGGGCATATCCGGCGCCGTAGAGTATTTTACATTCTCCCCCGGTTCGCGGGTGGGGATGCGCTCAAGATCCTTTGAGATCACCTTTCCCGTCGAGGTCTCGCAGGTGTAAATCGCCCATCCTTCCTCGACCGGCACGGTGATAATACTCCTGCCGCTATCCGCGTCGTACTCCACGGTATACACGATATGGGCAAGATCGCTGCTCTCCGTCGTTCTGATGACGGTCTTTTTGCCGTCCTCGTCAAGTTCGGAACGGAAATATCCCGCGTTTGTGCGAAGCTGAGGCGGAAGTCCCGCTGCGGCGTCAACGGCGGCTATATCCTTTTCGATAAGCACGCGGTCGGAGTTGAACTGCGCTATTGCCGCGGCAAGATTGCGGTAAAAGCCCGAGTTCTTCATCGACGTGACGTATGCGACGGAGGCATATCCGTCGGTATCCTTGGCAAACTTGTATCCGGTATAAATACCGTCGAAATAGTCGGTATATGTGAGCTTTGACGCCTCGGCGGATCCGTATGCGCGCATGGCATATGTCTGCTTTTTGCCCGAGGTCGTGATGAAGCCGTTATACCGCCTGTTCGTGAAGGACGGCATATAGACAAGATTGCTCGAAAGATCGGTCCGCTTCATATTGACCTGCATCGCAATGAAGCCGTATTTTGATGTGTTGTTGATAAGGCGGCTGTTTTCGTAGGCGATATCGGCCACGGTATCGGGGGCGATATAATTGTAAAGCCCGTAGAACATCGACTCGCCGGGGTCGATGGTCGTGCCGAAATCATGACGGTAATTTTTGAAGGTATCGGAATCCGGCGTTGCGGTGACCCACGCGTCGGATTCGTTGTCGTAGTCGGTCGCGACCCAGCCGCGCAGGTAGATCGGCACGGTGCTTGCCGCTCCGACCTCCATGAGCTTTTTGCCGGTAAAGCTTATATGCTCTGCCTCGGTCGAACGCGGACGGAAGCTGTCGTCGCTGCCCTGATAGTACAGCTCGTCAAGCAGTGGGTCGTCGCCCATGAGCAGCGCCGTGACGTACTCACGGTAATAGTCCATGCTATTGTTGATAGATTCGATGAGGCGAAAATTCTCGTGCGTCGCAGCAGCGGGCACCAAAAGTATCGCAAACGCGATGAGCAGCATCACCGCACCGGCAAATCCGCCCGACGAGGCGCGGAAGGAGGAGACGGCGCGCGAGCTTGCGGCGGCACGGCGGCGCGCGGCGCGGATATCGCGGTCGCGCAGACGCTCGGCAGCACGGCGGGATTTTTTCTCTGCCTTTTTTGCCATCCTCTGCTCTTTTGTGAGGCGAACCCTTTTCCCGCGCTTTTTTTCACGCTTCGCGCGCGGCGGCTTTTTGGATGCCGAGAAATAATCCGAGATATCCTCGTCGGCGTTCACCTGTGCCTTGCCGCCGCGAATGCGCCTTTTTTCGGCTTTTTTCGCCTTTTTGGCGGCTTTTGCGGCACGGCGCGCGTTTTTGCGGTCAAGGCGGCGCTGCTCGCGCGAGGTAAGCTCGTCGGGCGCCTCGACCGTTCCCTCGACCTCTATGACGCAGGTCTCGGTATCGAATTCATCGGGATCGGGCTTTTTCTGATACATCCTGTCGTAAACGCACATGACGAGCACGCCGGCAAACGAGGCAATGACCATTGCCACGCCCCAGTTCGAGCGCGTCAGATTGTAAACGAACACGGGCACGAGCGTCAGCACCGACACGGCTGCGGGCACCGCAATGCGTGTGCGGCGGATGAGGAACGGAACATATGCCGCAGCATATATCGCGGCGATGATCGCCGCGGCAGCCGTCATTGCACCGTGCAGGGTGAGGCTGCCGTATTCCTCGGGCTGCGCGTAGTTTATCGCGGAGAGGAAGCCTCTCGCATACAGTCTCTTAACGACTCCGTTTATGACCGCACGGACGACATATACCGCCCTCGCGCCGGTGCTCAGCCACACGGCTCCGCCGCCGATGAGCGCGAGCGTTGCCGGCAGCGCGATCTTTTTTGTTTTCTGCAGCGAGCAGAGCGTAAAGAGCGCCGTGAGCACGAGAGACACAAGTGCAAGGAAGAAGCAGCTTACCGCGCCCTCCTCTTCATCGAAGAAACCGAGCGCATCGAAAAGGAGAAAGCACATACCGAACACGGCAAAGAAGAGCACCGCCGCACGGCACACTATGCCGAGGACCTCGGAGGCGCCCGATCGGTCCGCCGCCTCCGGCGGGCAAAGCACGGGGCGTTCCCCGCGCGGAACGAGCGCCTTTCGGCGCTTTTTTGCGGCTTTTTTTGCTTTGGCGGCTTTCTTTGCCTTCTTTTTTTCCGCTTTCGCTTTCTTTTTATCCTTTTTATCCGTTTTTTCGTTCTTTCCGACTTCCGCGGTCGGCGCCGCGGCGTCCGCCGTCTCTTCGGCAGGGACAGTCTTATCCATTTTTTCGTCATGCGCCATCAGTATCACCGTACCTTTCCTGTCCGACGGCGCGGCGGACCGTCAGCTCCGCCCCGTTTGCCGCAAGCTGAGCGCGGCAGCCGTCGATATATTCGCGGTGCGCGTCACGGTCGGAATATCTCTCCTCGGGATCGTAAAGCATCACCTCAAACGTCGTGTCTCCCTTTGCCACACCGCGCATATCGCAGAAGGCGGCGACGGTAGCGTCGTCGACCGCCGGAATAACATAAATGCTCCTCGATTCGCATGAATCCCGCAGCATCGCCGCAAGCTCGGTCACCCTGCGTGCGGACTGTCCGCGAATGACGGGAGCCGTTGCAAACAGGTCAAATACCGCCTCGAAATCCTCAGGCGAGTTGAATTCGTAGGCAAACGCGCCGAGGACCGCGCGCTCGTCGAACCACATAAGTCGCACCGCGCTCCCCGCACGCAATTCGCGCAGCACAGCCGCTATCGTCAGCTCGACAACGCCGTCGGCGCAGAATTCGTTTATATCCGCATAGTACGCATCGGCGGCAAGCCTGTGCGCCTCGGGATGCGTATCCGCCGCACCGTCGTTCGCCGCAGACTGACCGGCACCGTCCTTTTTGGGGCGCTTTGCGGCGAGACGCGCGGTTTTTGCGGCTTTTGCCGTATTTTCGTTCTTTGCTGACTTTTTCTTTTTCTTGCTGCCCTCTCCGCTCACGGTATCTGCGGCATCCCCGTCGGAGTCGTCGTCGGTCTCGGGCACACGCGGAGGCTCATCCGGAAAATGCGCGCTCATATCGCAGAAAATGCAGATAAGGTCGGTCGTGCCGGTGTTGTAATCGCGCACGACAAGATCCTCGCTTTTGGAGGAAAGATTCCAGTGTATGCTCTTGAGCGTATCGCCGAGGCGGTATTCGCGCACGTCGCTGACCTCGAGCCTGTCATAGCTGTTGGGCAGCTTTACCGTGCGGTTTGCCGAGTCAGACGCCGTGCGGTTATCGTCGTCGCCGATACCGAGGCGGCGCGGCAGCACCTCGACCGACTCAAATGTGTCGATATCTATGCGCCTGCGGAAAATGCGCATAAGATCGTAAACATAAAAGCATCTTACGCCGATCTCATAGGTGCCGCGAAAGCGGAACTTTACTGTATTTTTTACGGTATACGACCCGTGCGGCGAAAGCGAGATGCGCACGCACCTGTCGCTGCACCGCACCGCGTCGCTGCGCGGCAGACTGAGTATCACCTCGGTGAACGGAAACGGCACGACCGACTCGTTTATCACACGGAAGTTGTAATTGTAGGGCGTGAGCTTTTCTACTCTGCCGTGCTCGGAGAGCATATGTATGCGCAGTGAGCTGCCCGCGACGAGCAGATACACGAGCGACGCGACCGGCAGAAAGATCACGAACGTGAAAAATATGTTCGATGCCGTGGAGCGCAGCGCCTGAGTGAAGATGAGCGCTCCGAGCCACAGTATGAGGTAAAGCGGCGCACGGCGCGTGAGCGTGAGCCGGCGTCCGGTACGCCCGCCCGCCTCCGCTTTACCGTTTTTACGGGATCTCGACATGGCTCTCCTCCGCCGTCAGCGTCTGCCCTTGTAGGGGACCTCTGTCTCGCGCAGTATCTCGCCGAGCACATCGTCGGCGCTGACGCCGCGCAGCTTGGCATCCTGCCGCAGCATGAGTCTGTGCGCTATCGCAGAGCGGAAGACAGCCGCGATATCCTCGGGCAGCACATATCCGCGACCGCGGATGAGGGCATATGCCTGTGAAAGACGCATGAGCGCGACGGAAGCGCGGGGGCTGGCTCCGAGCGCGAGCATGGGGTGCTTGCGCGTTGCGGATATGAGCTGGACTATGTATTTGTAAAGCTCGTCGTCCACCGTAACGGCGGCGGCTGAGCGGCGCAGCTCGCGCACATCGTCGGCGCCGATAACGCCCTGCACCTTATCGAGCGGGTTCTCGCCGCGGCGCGCGCGAAGTATCGCGAGCTCGTCCTCCTGAGACGGATAGCCCATCTTTATCTTGAGGGCGAAACGGTCAAGCTGAGCCTCGGGCAGCGGATATGTGCCGACGTATCCCGTCGGGTTCTGCGTTGCAATGACCATAAAGGGATCGGGGATGTCGTAGGTCACGCCGTCAACGGTCACGCGGGATTCCTCCATCGCCTCAAGCAGCGCGGACTGCGTTTTGGGCGAGGCGCGGTTGATCTCATCGGCGAGCAGAAGATTGCACATGACAAGTCCCTTGCGGAATTCAAACTCCTCAAGGCGGCGGTTGTAGACGTTGAAGCCGGTGATATCCGATGCCATGACATCGGGCGTGAACTGGGCGCGGCGGAAATCAAGCCCGGTAGCCTTGGCTATCGCGGCGGCAAGCGTGGTCTTGCCCGTGCCGGGCACATCCTCGATAAGAACGTGCGAGCCGGAGAGCATCGCCGTCATAAGCATAACGATCTCGGTGCGCTTTCCGACTATAACGTGTTCGATCTCCGAAATAACTGAATTGATCTTTTCGCGGCAGGCTGCGGCATCCGGCGCCGATGCATTGTTCTGAAGGTTTTCGGTGTTCATACTCAAAGCTCCGTTCTGTGTTTACTTTCCTCTCCGCTTCCCGACCGAGCAACGGAAGTAATATAGAGTTATTATATCATATTATATAGAAATCCGCAAGATACGACCTGCTTTTTTCAGCATAATTGTACCTTGCGGATGAATATTTTTGTTAAACAGTTTTTAAACACGGCTGCATTCACCGTCGGCATGACTGCAAAGCCCCTCTGCCGCAAGCGGACACGAGCCGCACCGAGGGTCGCGTGCACGGCACACCTCGCGCCCGAAAAGCACGAGTCGGTGGCAGAAATCGCTCTGCTCCGCCGGCTCGACCGTGCGCGACATGATCGCCTCGACCTTACGCGGGTCACGCAGCGTCTCGGGATAAAATCCGAGCCTGCCGCATATGCGGATGCAGTGCGTGTCGGCTACGATGCCGGGGATGCCGTAAATATCGCCGAGCAGAAGGTTTGCCACCTTGCGCCCCACGCCGGGAAAGCGCAGGCATTCCTCCATCGTCCGCGGCAGCACGCCGCCGTACTCATCGCAGAGCATACGGCAGGCTTCCTTCACGTCCGAAGATTTGGTGCGGTAAAGTCCGCAGGGGCGTATTATCTCCTCAAGCTCGCCGAGCGGCGCGTCGGCAACGGCGCGCGGTGTCGGAAAGCGCTCAAAAAGCTCGCGGCAGACGATATTCACGCGCGCGTCGGTGCACTGCGCGGAGAGCCGCCCCATTATCAGCAGCTTCCACGGCTCGCCGTCATATGTGAGCGAGCACACCGCCGCCGGATAACGTGCGGCAAGCGCGGCGACTGTACGCCGCGCCTTGTCGCGCGCTTCGGGAGACGCGCCTGCGCAAAGACCGCTTGCCGGACCGTCGGTTGTTTTTTTCATCATCTTCCGATCTGCGTCACGGCGTTATGAGCCGAGCTTTTTGACCTTCCCCCAGTTTTCAACTGTCTTATTTATCGCCATATCGGCTACCTTTTTGGAGGCGGATATGCTCGTGGTTATGCTCTGACCGTCCTTAACGGCGTTCTGTACCTTGTCGCGCAGTCCGCCCCACTTGTATGCCTCGGCAAGGTCGGTGTAAAGACCGTCGAGGATTATCTGGATGGTGTTCGACGCTTCGATATCGGGCGCAAAGCGGGTCTTTATGCAAACGTCGAAATATGCGGGAGTGACCGTTGTGAGCGACTGTATAGACATCGCCTCAACGACGAATGCGGCACGCTCGAGACGCTCACCGTTGTTGGACTGCGGGAAGCCGAGGCAGGTAACACCGTAGCAGGTGGTGAAGCTGTAATACTCCTCCTGCTCGGAATCGTACTTGGGGGTGGGAACGACGCCGACGTCAAGGTCGGAACCGCGCAGGGTGATGAGGTGGTAGAGCACCTCAGGCATAAAGAGCGCCTCGGAATTGCGGAAATGCGCCATAACATCGGCATCGGCGCCGAGGAATATGCCCTGGTTGCCCGCGGTATGGCTCATGAGCTTGTCAACGACCGCAAGGCTGCGCTCGTTGCCTATGTTGATCTCGGGGATATCATCCTCATTGTTGCGGCTGATGAATTCGCCCGACGACATGAGCATGATAAAGCCGAAGGAGTTCTGCGCCGAGATGCCGTATACGGACGAGCCGCCGTCGGGGTTCGGAACAGTGGCGACAGTAGCCATCTCAAACATCTTATCAAGCGTCCATGTATTGTTCTTCACACATTCGTAGGGCGACTCGAGCTGGTTTGCGTCGATCATCTTCTTGTTGAAGAACACGCCGCGCGCCGACATATTGTCAACGGTGGAGATATCGCCGATGGCAAAAAACTGACGGTGGGCTATCGACCAGGATTTGTTGCAGGACTGCGACCACCAGCGGCTTTCAAGGTCTATCTGCGGGATATCGTGAAGGTCCCAGAAAAGACCGGACTGCGCACTGTCGGCAGCATCGGTAACGC
Organism: uncultured Anaerotruncus sp.; assembly: GCA_905210995.1. Taxonomy (GTDB): domain Bacteria; phylum Bacillota; class Clostridia; order Oscillospirales; family CAG-272; genus CAG-390. The sequence continues at coordinate 11,931 of CAJLZE010000037.1, read as the reverse complement.
TCATGTAAACGACGTCAAAGGTCTGGTCGCCCGCGCTGACGAGCCTTTCGAGGTCGGATTTGAATGTGGCTTTGCCGCTCTGCAGCTCGTTGAGCTTGAAGTTGTAGGTCTCCTCAAGCACCTTGTTGCGGCGGTAAACGGCGAGCTTGAGCGTGTCAACGTCGTCCTCGGTCGCCATAAGGTCGGACTTCCATATACCGTTGTAGTAGCGGGAGTAGAATGTGATAGTCTCACCGCCGAGATCCTTCGTGCCGAGCACGGAGGTCGCCGTGGGGGTGGTATCATCGGTCGTGGCTTCTCCGCCCGCGGTGGTCGCCGCGCCGGTATTCTCTCCCGAAGGCGCTGTCTGATCGCCGTCACCGTTTCCGGAACCGGCACAGCCGGCAAATATGCCGCAGGCAAGGATAAGCGCAAGGATGAGCGCGGCAACGCGTATACAGGTTATCTTTCTCATTTTTTCTTTCTCCTTTTCGGTTATTTCTTTTCGGTGAATCCCTTGAAGTCGAAGCCGGCTTCCTTCACAGCCTTCTCGACAAGCTCCTTCACGACGGGAACGGAGGACACGATGTCTATCCTGCCCTCGGCGACCGAAGGAACGACCTTTTCGATGCCGGGTATCTTCTTGAGGAGCTCCGCGACCTTTGCGGCGCAGTGCTCGCATTTCATTCCGCCTATATCAAGGCTGTATTTGTGAGCAGCTTTTTTAAACAGATCTTCGAACATAGCAAAAAACACCTTTCTTTCATTCGTGCGTAATACCGCACAATAATTCACTATGATTATATCATACTTTTCGCTCAAATGCAATATGTGAACGTCCGGTGAGCAAGCGTTATTTTCCCTTAAATATACATCGAAACATACCCGAAAACCCTTGCACGCATGAGTGTAATATGGTATAATATTAAATACTAATATCAACACGATCGAGGACGGTAAAAATGACAATCCCCGTTAAAATAAAGCTGACACGCGGCGCACGCGTGCCCGAATACGCAACGAACGGGTCGGCTGCGGTCGATCTGCGCGCGGCGCTTGAGGGCGGCAGCGTGACCGTAGCGCCCGGCGGGCGCGAACGCATACCCACGGGCATAGCCATATCCTCCGGCAGGAGCGATGTCGTCGCCGTGATAGCCGGACGCAGCGGTCTCGGCGCAAAGCACGGGATAACGCTCTCAAACGGGATAGGAGTTATCGACTCCGACTACCGCGGAGAGATATCGGTAACGCTCACAAATCACTCCGATACCCCATTCACCGTAAACGACGGCGACCGCATAGCGCAGATGATGTTTCTGCCGGTTATGTGCGCCGAACTCATTGCAGCGGATGAGCTTGACGAAACGGAGCGCGGTGCGGGCGGCTTCGGCTCCACCGGCACGAAATAAGCGGGGCTGCGCGATGAAAAAACTCATACTTGCCTCCGCCTCGCCGAGACGCAGCGAAATACTGCGCGCGGCGGGCATAAGATTTGAGGTCCGCCCGACGGACACCGACGAAAGCGTGCCCGCCGGCACGCCTACCTCCGAGGCGGTGTGCATCATAGCCGGGCGCAAATGCCGCGCGGCAGCCACCGCAGCGGAAAGACCCGCCGCGGGCGACGAGATATACATCCTTGCCGCCGACACAGCCGTCGAATGCTACGGCGAGACGCTCGGCAAGCCGCACGACCGCGACGACGCGCGGCGTATGCTTTCGATGCTTGCGGGCTGCGGCAGCGCGGTACACACCGGATTTTCGGTCATGCGCCTGTCGGACGGCGCCGAGGCTTCCGGCGTTGAAACGACCTATGTGACCTTTGACGGCATGAGCGCCGACGAGATAGAGGACTACATATCGACAGACGAGCCTTACGACAAGGCGGGCGCCTACGGCATACAGGGCCGCGCGGCGCTTTACATCCCCGGCATCACGGGAGACTATTTCAATGTCATGGGACTGCCCCTGCACGCCGTTTATGCGGCGGTGCGCGACACCTTCGGCGTCCGTCTGACAGAATTCGAGTGATCTTTAAGGAGAGCGAAAATGGCAAAGCATATAGGCATCGACCTCGGAACAGCCAATACGCTTGTTTATATGAAGGGCAGGGGCATAATCCTGCGCGAGCCGTCGGTGGTGGCGATAAACCAACTGACGAAAAAGGTCGTCGCCGTGGGCGGCGACGCAAAGCGTATGCTCGGAAAAACGCCGGGCAACATCGTGGCATACCCACCGCTGAAGGACGGCGTTATCGCCGACTTTGACGTGACGGCAAAAATGCTGCATCAGTTTTTTGTCAAAACCGCGGCGGACAGCATATTCTCATCGCCGTCGGTGATAATCTGCATCCCGCACGACGTCACCGAGGTCGAGCGCCGCGCCGTTGAGGACGCGACATTCGAGGCGGGAGCCAAAAGCGTGGCGCTGATAGAAGAGCCGATAGCCGCCGCGATAGGCTCGGGGCTGCGCATACGCAGTCCGCGCGGCTCGATGATAGTCGATATCGGCGGCGGAACGACCGAGGTCGCGGTGCTGAGCCTCGGCGGGGTCGTTGTGTCCCGCTCGCTGAGAGTCGCGGGCAACGAGATAGACGACGCGATAGTTCAGTTCATGAGGCGCGAATATCAGGTGCTTATCGGCGACGGCACAGCCGAGGCGCTGAAAAAGAATATAGGCTCGGTCTACCCGGGCCTCGACCGCGGTGAAATGGAAATACGCGGGCGCAACCTGCGCACGGGGCTACCCGCCGTGATGACGCTCACCTCCGATCAGATGCGCGCCGCCATGAAGCCGCAGATAGAAAGCATTCTCGACACCGTATGCTCGGCGCTTGAGGCAACGCCGCCGGAGCTGAGCGCCGACCTTTACGACTTCGGCATAATGCTTGCCGGCGGCGGAGCGCTGCTCGGCGGGCTTGCCCCGCTGCTCTCCGAGCGCACCGGCGTGCGCGTGACAGTGGCCAAAAAGCCGCTCGACAGCGTGGCTCTCGGGATCGGCAGAGTGATAGAGGGCGGCATGGACGGCGTCGTCAACTACAGAGCAAGATAAACCGGTCGATGACCTGCGGATATCCCCGGTCATCGGCAGCCGTTTATCGTTTTCGGCATTCGAACGTTCAGGTGTATGATGAAAATATTCAAAAACAAATTTTTCATAATAACCCTTGTCGCGGCGCTGTTGCTGTCGATAGTTCCGACAGTCCTCTGCGCTATGGGACAGGGATCGTATGTCCGCATGGCGCTTCAGACAGTTGCCCGCCCGTTTGAATGGCTCGGCGACAGGATAGGCGACGGCATAGCCGGGTTCGGCGCATACTTCACGAAGCTGTCTGAGCTGCAAAAGGAAAACGAGGAGCTGCGCGCACAGCTTGACGACTACCGCGAGCGCATATACAACGCAAAAATGCTCGAGGAGGAAAACAAATGGCTGAGCGATTACCTCGGGCTCAAAAAAGAGCACAGCGATTTCCTTTTTGAGGAGGCGACCGTCATCGGCAGAGAATCCGGCAATTACAGCACCGTATATACCCTCTCGAAGGGCACCCTTCACGATATCGAAGCGAATATGCCGATAATCACCGAGGACGGTGTGGTCGGATACGTCACCGAGGTTGGTCCCACGTGGTGCCGTGCCGTGTCGATAATCGAAACGGCGTCGGCGGTCGGCGCGTATGTCGAGCGCTCCGGCGAGCTGGGGCTCGTCGAGGGCAACTTTGAATTGCGCTTTGAGGGGCGCTGCCGCATGATAAGGCTCCCCGAGGATGCCGACGTGCGTGAGGGCGACCGCGTGCTCACCTCGGGACTCGGCAGCATATACCCGCGCGGGCTTTTCGTCGGCGAGGTCGTTTCGGTCGAAGCCGATCCGTACAGCCGCACGCTCACCGCGGTGCTTCAGCCCAAAATAGATTATTCTTCGCTTGTAAAAGTGATGATAGTGAAGGATTACAAAATATATTCCAAGTAATGAGGAGAACAGCCATGGTAAAAACAGCAATGATAGGCTTCGGCGGTATAGCCCAAAGCCATAAGAACGCGCACCTTCAGTTTGAAGCGGAGGGACGCGAAAAGCTCGTTGCGGTATGCGACATCGACCCCGAACAGGTAAAGCGCCGCATAAAAATAAATCTCGAGGACGCCCCCGAGGTATGCGGCGGGCACTTCAACGTGTACACGGATTATGAGGAGATGCTGCGCAGCGAGGACGTTGACCTTGTGGACATTTGCGTGCCCTCCTTCCTGCACGCCAAAATAGCGACCGAAATGCTGGAGCGCGGCTACAACGTGCTTTCCGAAAAACCGATGGCGCTCAACTCCGCAGACTGCGAGACTATGCTTGCCGCCTATGAAAAGGCAAAAAAGAACGGCAAATATCTCATGATAGGTCAGTGCCTGCATTTCTACCCCGAATACGAATACCTCAAAGCGTGCATCGGCGACGGTCGCTTCGGAAAGGTAACGAGCGCCGTGTTCCAAAGGCTCTCCGGCATCCCCATGTGGTCGTGGCAGAACTGGTACTGGGACTATGAAAAGGCCGGCGGCGTTATCACCGATATGCAGATACACGACCTTGACATGGCACGCTGGCTCTTCGGTGAGCCGGAATGGGTCGAATGCCGCGCGTCGAGCAAATACACCAAATTCGACAACTCGCACGTCACCCTCGGCTACGACTTTCCCGTCACCTGCCTCGGCGACTGGACACTGCGCGGCGTGAAGTTCAATATGTCCTTCCGCTTCGGCTTTGAAAAGGCGAGCGTCATACTCGACGGCGGCAAGCTGACAGTTTACCCCGCCGACGGATCGGCAGCATACGAGCCGGATTACCGTCACCCGCACACCGGCATCGCGGGCGAGGTCGGATATCTGCTCGACCTCATCGAAAACGGCGGCGAAAACGTAAAGAACACACCCGTCAGCGCATACAACACCATCCGCCTTGTCGAGGCGATACGCGAAAGCGCGGAGAACGGCGGCAGAAGAGTAGTGCCGACCTTCGTTGACGAAAACTGACTCTGATACATAAAAGCTCTATACGGAAAGGGGGATCGGAATGGAGTTCACAAAGCAGCCGCACGACAATATTCCCGCGTCGCGCGCGGCTCTCAAGCTGGCTCTTTTTGCGGTGCTGGTGTTCATCATCGGCGCGCTTCAGGTCTCCCTTTTTTCAAAGGTAAGGCTTTTTTCGGCGACGCCGGATATACTTCTGGCGTTCGTTCTCGGTCTCGGCGTTTTTGACGGCGAACGCACCGGTGCCGTTATCGGCGTATGGGCGGGCGTCGTTTCCGACGCGCTCGGCGGTTCAGTGCTGATGTTTTCTCCTTTTTTCTATCTTATGGCGGGATATCTCGCGGGCATCGCCGTAAAGACCCTGCTCGGCAAAAACTTCCCCTCGTGGCTCGTGCTCTGCTTTGCGGGCTGCACCGCGCGTGCCGTGATGACGCTGATATGTATAGCGGTGGGCGCACATTCGCCGAGCTTTGCCACAGCTCTGCTGCACGTCGTGCTTCCCGAATTCGCAAGCACATATCTGCCTGCGCTGCCGGTCTACTTTCTCGCGCGGCTGCTCTGTCGTCCGTTCCATAAATCCATGGAGATGAGCTGACGCGGCGCCGGATATTTCACAGGAGGAACCCCAATGGATACAAACGAAAAAATGACCGATCCCGCCGCCCTCTCCGGTGCGCGGCGCGATTTTACCCTGCTGGGTCTTGCGTTTTTCACCATGACCGCGCTGCAGTATCTCGTATCGTTCGCGCTGTCCTATTTCGGTCGGAAATATTTTCCCGACGCCGTGTCGGGCGAATGGTTTTTCTGGCTCACGGGGTCGGCTCCTCTGTATATAGTCGCCATGCCGGCGGCATGGCTGATAATGCGCGCGATACCGAAGCGCGCGGTGCTGCCCGACGTGGACGGCGTGCCCGCCAAGCCGAAAAAAATGACGGGATACGACTTTTTTATAGCGATACTCGTCTGCCTCGGCGTCATGCAGGCGGGCAACTATGTGGGCAACCTGATAAACACTATGCTCTCCGCAGCGACGGGACACACGTCGATCTCGGGGCTCGATACCATCCTGACGAAAACGGACCCTCTTGTGATGTTTGCGGTGGTCGTCGTTATCGGTCCCGTGCTTGAGGAGCTCGTGTTCCGCAAGCTCGTTATCGACCGCATATCGAGATACGGCGCGGCTACGGCGGCGGTGATATCCGCTCTCATTTTCGGGCTGTGCCACGGCAACATACAGCAGTTCTTTTACGCCTTTGCGCTCGGGCTTTTCTTTGCCTTCATCTATCTGCGCACCGGCAACATACGCACGACGGTGCTGATGCACATGACCGTCAACTTTCTCGGCGGTTTTGTGCCGTCAATGCTGCTGCGGCTGCTCTCGCTGACCGACGGCTTGGACGAACTGCTGAAGATGACGCAGGATCTGACAACGAGCGGAAATATCGTCGACATGACGCCCGAGGAGGCGGCGGAATATCTTAAGATCTTTTCGCGCGCCGCAGCGCCCCTGATGCTCATCGCAACATGGTCGCTCACGGTCATGGCGCTTGCAATAACAGGGCTTTTCATTCTCATATCGGTGCGCCGCAGGGTGACTCTCGCACCGTGCCGCCCGGCGGAAACTGTGATACCGCGCGAGAAACGCGGATATGCGATCTTTCTTAACGTCGGAATGATGCTCTACATCGTGTCGATGGCGGCGATCGCGGCACTCAGCCTGTTCACCTGACGCAGAGCGGGCATATCACGCCAAAATGATCCGGAAGGAGGTGGAGATGCGGCATGAATAAATTCAGAAGACCCGGAAGGCGGACTATCGCCGACGAGGAGCGCGAAAAAAAGGAACATGATCTTCAGGGCACGCGGCGGCAGTTCTGCAACCGCTATACGGTCATTGCCGTCGTCTTCATACTCGTCTGCATAGTATATATAGTTTCGATAGCCCGCATACAGCTCAACTACAAGCCGTCGGCGGGCGGCAACGACAAGACCATCGAGTACACAGAGCCGATAACGGCGACGCGCGGCGAGATATTCGACCGCAACGGCAAGGCACTCGTAACAAACGAATACAGCTATTCGCTGCTCCTCAATTACGGAACGATGCCCGACACCTACACCGCGGGCAACCGTTCGATAATCGCGGTGATGCGCGCGGTAATCGAGACCGGCAGCACCGACAAGCTCTGCGAGGACAGTTGGGTATTTACCGGCACATATCCCGAGATAACCTACGACAGCGCAAAGCTTGAGGATGAAAACCTCAGCGCACGCCTTGCGCGCGTAAAGAAGGCGCTCGAGCTCGAAAAGGATGCCGACGCAAAGACGGTCATTGAAAAGCTGGCAAAAAAATGCCGCATACTCACGTCAAAGGGAAAGGTGAACGTCGATGACGACGGCAATCCTCTCTACACCGACGAGGAGATCACGACCGTGCTGCGCGTGAGGTACGAAATGGAGGTCATCCGCTTTGCAAAGGCGGAGCCGCTCACCATAGCCGAGGATATAAGCGACGAGCTTATCAACTATGTCGCCGAGCATGAGATATCCGGCACGTTCATAAAGACCGAGATAAACCGCGTATACCATTACCCCGGCATCGCCTCTCATATACTCGGCAGGATAGGCAGGGTCCCCGCCGCAAACGCGGACGAATACGCCGCCGAGGGCTATGCCCCCGACGCGAAGGTAGGCGTTTTCGGCGTTGAAAAGGCATTTGAAAAATATCTGCGCGGCATGGACGGCGAGCGCGTGACGGTGGTGGATCAGGACGGCAGCATCGTGAACACATACGTCTCAAAGGAACCTGAGCCGGGCAACGACGTTTATCTTACAATAGATATAGACCTTCAGGCGGCAACGGAAAAAGCGCTTGCCGACAATATTCAGCATATACTCGAAAAAGAAGCCGGCAGCACCAACGCCGTCGTCATAAGCGCGATAAAAAAGGGACTGCTTGCCCGTGCCGGCGCCATGACTGCCATAGACCCGCGCACAGGCGAGGTGCTGGCGCTTGCCTCGAACCCCACATTTGACCTTTCCGAATACAACGAAAAGTATGCGGAGCTGTCAGCCGACCCGCGCGCGCCGCTTATGAACCGCGCACTCTCCGGCACATACCCGCCCGGCTCCACCTTTAAGGTCGGGATAGCCACGGCGGCGCTCTCCGAGCACATAATCACCCCCACCGACACGGTATACTGCTCGGGCACATACAAATATTACAGCGACTATCAGCCCAAGTGCTGGAACATCTGGGGCCACGGCGACCTAGATGTCGTTCACGCGATAGGCACCTCCTGCAACTGCTTCTTTTTTGAGATGGGCAGACTGCTCACCATAGACAACATCAACAAATACTGCACGCTCTACGGCTTCGGCCAGCCCACCGGCATAGAGCTGACCGATGTTGAAAACACCGGCGTGCTCGCCGACCCCGACTATGCCCGCGATCACGGTCTCGAATGGACCGCCGGCCGCGTTATAGCCACGGCGATAGGTCAGGGCTACAACACCTTCAATCCGCTTCAGATCTCCTGCTATATGTCGATGATCGTCAATCGCGGGACGCGCTACTCGGCACATCTGCTCGGCTCGGTGCGTGAGTTCCACACCGGAAATATCATATACAAGCCCGAACCGACCGTAGCCGCTCAGTTCGACATGGATTCGGTGACATACAACGCCGTTATGGAGGGCATGGGGCTCGTCGTAAGCAGCCCCACGTCAATGGCATCGCGCTATCTTTCGGATTATCCCGTAAAAGTCGGCGCAAAGACAGGTACCGCACAGGTCGGCGACGGCTCTGCCGACAACTGCGTTTTTGCGGCGTTTGCTCCTTTTGACGACCCGCAGATAGTCTTTTCCTGCGTCATTGAACACGGCGTTAACGGTTATTACGCCGCAAAGGGCGCAAGGGATGTGTTTGACAGCTTTTTCGGCTTCAACAAGACCGCGGACGATGCGGCATCGTGATCTCATTAGGTAACGGCAAAAATGACTGACGAAAAAAACAGAGTGCCGCGCGCAGCGGCACTGCACGATCTTTCCTGCTTCGGCAGGTGCGCGCTGACTGTGATAGACCCGGTGCTTTCGGCAATGGGGATACAGTGCGTGCCGGTGCCGACGGCTCTGCTTTCGACCCACACAGGCGGGTTCAGCGATATGTACTTCTGCGCGCTCGACGACGCGATACGCGGAATTGCGGATCATTTCGAAAAGCTCGGGCTGAGATTTGACGCCGTGTATACCGGCTTTCTCGGAAGCGCGGAGCAGGCGGGCGTCATAGGCGAATTCATCGACCGCTTCGGCTCGGATAACGGGCGCGGCGGCACGCCGCTCGTGCTCGTCGATCCCGTGCTCGGCGATGACGGAGAGCTTTATCACACGATAACCCCGGCGCTTACCGACGCCATGCGCCGCCTCTGCATACGCGCCGACGTTATAACGCCCAACATCACCGAGGCGTGCCTGCTTTCGGGCATGTCATACGGCGATGCGCTTGCAATGTCGGACAGCGACCCCGAGCGTCTCGGCAGGCTGCTCACCTCCGACCTTATCTGTCTCGGCGGCAGGCTGCGCCGCGCGGTCGTGACCGGTATACGGTGCGACGGCGGAAAAAGCATTGCCACAGCGTCGTATGACGCGGCTGACGGCAGCTTTGCCCTGCACAAGCAGGAGCGCGTGGGGCGCGACTACCCCGGCACGGGCGATATCTTCGCCTCGGTGCTGCTCGGCAGACTGCTTTGCGGCTCGCCCCTTGCCGATGCCGCAGCCTCGGCTTCATCCTTTGCCGCGCGCTGTGCCGCCGCAACGCTCGCACGCGGCAGCGGAGAGCCCGCGCGCAACGGTGTGGCGCTTGAGCCTCTGCTCGGCAGCCTTTCGGGCGGTATCCCGGCAGACAAAAATCTTTGAGATCAAATAATAAGCCATATATAAAATAAGGAGATAATCAATGAAAGAAACAATGAGAAAGACACATATCCGCTTATGCTCGGTTCTTCTTGCCCTCGTCATGCTGATCTCCGCAGCGGCGCTTGCCGCCTGCAACGGTCGTCAGGACGGCTCTGACGGCACATCGTCCGGCGAAGCAACGAGCGAACCGGTCCCCGCCGAAAAAGCGCTCACCATATTTGCCGACGGAAAGATGAACTTCCGCATCATCCGCCCCGTCAAGACCTCGGACGCGGTAGTCAAGGCGGCAATGGACCTTGCAAGCCAGCTTTCGAAATATTTCGGCGTTGAGATAACCGCCGAGCGCGACGTGCTCTTCCCCGCCGCCGAAAACACCGACACCTTTGAAATACTCGTCGGCGATACCGACCGCCCCGAATCCGCCGAAGCCGTGAAGGGGCTTAAAACCCGCGATTTTGCCTGCGCGATATACGGCAACAAGATCGTTCTCAACGGCACGAGCGCGGCAATGGTCACACGCGCCGTCAACAGCTTTGTTGACAGCGTGATACTCCCCAAGGTAGCCGACGGCGCAAAGGTGTTCGAAATGACGCCCGACGACTCGCGCATCGTGCGTTCCGCCTACCGCATACAGGAATGCACCGTACTCGGTACCGACCTCAGCGAATACACGCTCGTTTACCCCGATGCCGGTCCCTTCTCGGCGCAGCGCACCGCAATATTGCTCTCAAATTATGTTGAGGAAAAGGCGGGTGTGAAAATGCCCGTCGTAAGCGACAAAACGGAAGCGGCGGCTCACGAGATACGCATCGGCAAGACCTCGCGCGGCGGTATCAGCCTCACCGACTACAAGCTCGGCGAATACAGCGGCGGTATTGTTGACGGCACGCTCTGCTTCGGCGCCGGCAACCTCTTCGGATACATGAACCTCTACAAATACTTCACCGACACGCTCTTCAACGATACGACAGTGACCGTGAGCGACGGCTTCAAGGCTTCGGGCGACGGCTCGCCCGAGGAGGAGGCTGAATTCTCTGTAAAGAGAGACGGTGAGTTCCGCGTTATGTTCTTCAACGTGCTCGGAAACTGCGATATGTCAGTCGTTCCCACACAGCAGCGCAACCAGACGGCGGCAGAGGCGCTCATCGCGCTCGCACCCGATGCCTTCGGGCTTCAGGAATGCTCGCCCAACAGCCGCGGCGCGTCAAGCATAATCAAAACGCTTGCCGCAAGCGGATATATTGAAGTCGATGCCACCGCCACCAACTCTAACAAAGTCAACTACACTCCTCTTCTCTACAACAAGAACAAGCTCCGCGTCATTGACAAGGGCTATCACCTTTACAGCGACGGCGCGGGCGACAAATCCAAGTCTATTACATGGGGCGTGTTTGAGGACATTGCCACCGGAAAGCGTTTTGCGGTCTGCTCGACCCACTTTGCGTGGAAAGCCGATGCCGACGCCGCAAGAATGAAGGACGCCGCACAGCTTCTTGAGGTCAACAACACGATAAAGCAGAAATACGACTGCCCAATAATCTCGGGAGGCGACTTCAACTGCAAAATAGCGTCCTCTCCCTTCAAGGCTCTCACTCAGGGTGGCATGGTCGACATTTACAACATTGCCGCGGTCAAGGAGAACAGCAACACCACGCATACATACCCCGAATACGACAAGGAAAAGGGACTTTACCTCAAGATCTTTACGACTCAGAAAAACTATCCCGATGCCATCGACCACTCTCTGCTTTATAACGGCGACAAGGTGACACCGCAGCGCTTTGACGTCATAAAGCTCGAATACACGCTCATCTCGGCGGACCACTGCCCACTGCTGATCGACTTCGATCTGGCGAAATACAACGAGGAAGGCCATTTCGGCGTCGGTGACGGTGTCCGTATCCGGTTGCGCTTTCATATGACGAAAACGTGTGCCTACTACATTCTGGAATCCCCCCTGTCGGAAGACCAGACCTGCGAGGAACACGAAACGCATTACGTCTTTACCGCCACCGTTGTCGATTCCGGCAGA
>CAJLZE010000036.1 GCA_905210995.1 uncultured Anaerotruncus sp. | reverse complement strand
GAGCCCCGCGCAGAGCGCCGATTCGAACATATAGCTCGAACGTCGGGTGTCCTTGCCGATGACGACCTTTGCCTTGTGATCCTTGCCGTAGAACCAGCCGAGATAGCGGCCTATCTTGAATGCGTGCTCAACGGTCAGGTCTTTATTCGCTTCCCCGCGGAAGCCGTCTGTTCCGAAATATTTGCCCATGTTTTTCCTCCATTGTTCAGAGCTTGGAGGCTGCGGCCGTGTCGAGATACACGGTGACCTCCAGCGGTATCTGTAAAAATGACGCCGGCAGATATGTCATCGTCTTGCCGTACACCATTTGATAAACGGCAGCGGATTTCTCCTCACCGTATGCAAGCAGAATTATGTTCCGAGCCTCGGTTATCGTCTTGAGCCCCATTGTTATGCCGTAGGCCGGCACGTTATCGATGCCGCCGAAGCGCTCGGCCTTGCTGCGCTTTGTGCGGTCGGTGAGCTTTTGTATATGAGTGAAGCTGTAAAACGGAGTGGCCGGTTCGTTGAAGCCGATATGTCCGTTCTGCCCCACACCGAGAAGCTGAATTCCTATACCGCCCGCAGCCTTGATCTCGGCATCATATTCGCGGCAAAATGCATCGGGATCGGCTGCCGTTCCGTCCGGAACATATGTATTTGCCTTGTTGATATTAACGCGGTCAAAAAGATGCCGGTCCATAAAATAACGGTAGCTATGATCGTTATCGGGCGTTATGGGATAGTATTCGTCAAGGTTGTATGAGGTTATTCCCGAAAAATCAAGCTCGCCCTTTTCGTATTTTTCAACGAGGCAGTCATAAAGTCCTTCGGGGGAAGAGCCTGTTGCAAGCCCCAGTATTCCGTGGGGGTTCTTTTTGATATAGTCGGCAAAGACCTCTGCGGCTTTGCGGGACATTTCCGCATAATCGCGGCAGACTACGATCGAATCCGTGATGCTCATGATTTTAACAATTCCTTTCGTGTCACAAAAGCAGCCGAATGCTTCGGCATATCTGACACTACAATTATATATCAAAATCAGGCATTTGGCAAGTACCGTGAGTAAAAAATGTCGTTTTTAGTGGCAAAAAACGCAATTTCGCATGGCAATCCGTTACCGCAACGCAGCAAACTCCCGACGGGCGGATTCATTTTTCCTTCGAGACGCGTGCAAGCCACTTGTCATACAGCTTCCCGAGCCCGAATTTAAAGCAAAGCAGCATTCCGAACACGGCTCCGACCGCCGCCTGAAGCACCTGATACGGCAGCTTGATCAGCGCATACTCAGGCGTGCTGTAAATAAACGCCCTGCCGAGAGAATATCCGACCACCATTATCACGGCGCCGACCGCTACACCTATGCCGGACGAAAATACACGGTGCTTCTTCATCACATAATGTGAGAAAAGCGATATCACGACCGCCTGCAGACCGTGCGTTGCGAGCGACACGAACATGGGCAGCGGGTAAAATAGCAGATCGCCGAGAAATGCCCCTACTCCGCCGACCATAAAAGCGGCAAGCGGATCGAGCAGGATCGCCGCTGTGCATATCACGATATCATTCAGGTACAGATGCCCGCCGGGCACGGGTATGCCGAACGAGCTCATTATTACATTCAGTGCCGTGAACATTGCAGTCGAGCAGATCCACAGCGTAGTTTTTTCTTTACTGATTTTTTTCTGCATTTTTTCATTTTCTCCTTGTCATCTTCGAGCAAATAGTATATAATAATTTCTGGTGATGTTAAATAGCCAGAAACGGAGAAAATAATATATCCAGATGAAATATGCCGTAAACAAAGAGGAAAGGCCCGTCTATCTTCAGTTATACCGCCTGATAAGAGACGACATTATCGGCGGTGTATTTCCGCACGGCAGCAGGCTGCCGTCAAAAAGGCTGCTCGCCGAAGAGTCCGGCGTGAGCACGCCGACCGTCGAACACGCATATGCGCTTTTGTGCGACGAGGGCTATGCAGAATCACGTGAGCGCAGCGGATTTTTCGTTATTTTCCGCAAAGACGACGGCTTTGCAGTCTCGGCTCCCGTCTGCCGTGAAAAAGAAACACCGATAGTGCAGGGCTCTTCATATCCCGTTTTTTCCGTCGCAACGCTCAGTCGCACCATGCGGCACGTTCTTTCCGAACGGCAGGACACGATACTCGAGCGCTCCCCCGGTCAGGGCATGGCAGAGCTGCGCGGGGCGATACGTGATTATCTCGCCCGCAACCGCGGCATAAAAGTGGATACCGACCAAATAGTGATAGGATCCGGCGCCGAATATCTCTACGGCCTCACCGTCGATCTTTTCGGCAGAGACAAAATATACGCCATAGAGACTCCGTCATACGAAAAGATAGGTCAGATATACAGCGCCGCGGGAGTGACATGCGAGGCTTTGCCGCTTTCGGCAGACGGCATCGACAGCGACGCTCTTGCCGCCTCTCGCGCCGACATTCTGCACACCACGCCGTACCGCAGCTACCCCAGCGGCGTCACGGCATCGGCATCAAAAAGGCACGAGTACATCAGATGGGCGGAGCGCGGAGAACGTTATATACTCGAATCCGACTACGGCTCAGAGTTCTCTGTCGCCTCACAGCCACTCGAAACGCTTTTTGCGCTCTCGCGCCGTGACAACGTGATCTATCTCAACACATTTTCAAAGACCATATCACCGTCCTTGCGTGTTGGATACATGGTTCTCCCCCGCCGCTTGACCGAGGTCTTTCATCGTAAGCTCGGCTTTTTATCCTGTACCGTTCCGACCTTCGAGCAGCTCGTGCTTGCGGAGCTTATAGAAAACGGAGATTTCGAACGTCACATAAACCGCGTGCGCAGAAGCAAGCGACGCGAGCTTACCGCAAAAAAGGAATGACAAAATCGGGGCTGCCGCACGTCGGTGCGGCAGCCCTTTTTTAGCTTTAAGATTAAATCACTCTGCGTCGACAGGAGCGTCCTCGGCATTTTCCTCCGCGTTCTCGGCTTCCTCTTCGAGTACCGCACGGATGGAAAGGCTGACTCTCTGCTGCTCGTCATCGATCTTGATGATCTTTACGCGAACGGTCTGACCGACCTCAAGCACATCTGCGGGGTTCGCAACGCGGGTCAGGGCGATCTGGGACACGTGGATAAGACCGTCAACATCATCGGTGATGCGTGCGAACGCACCGTAGGGCATGATGCTGGAGATCGTTACGTCAAGCTCGTCGCCAAGCTTGTACAGCGAGTTGAAAACGTGCCACGGGTGCGTCTCCTCGGTCTTGTAGCCGAGAGAGATCTGCTTCTTCTCAGGGTTGTAGGACTTGACGAAAACGTCAAGCTCATCGCCGAGCTTAAGGATGTCGGAGGGCTTATGTATAGGTCTCCAGGACAGATCCTTTTTGTGAAGCATACCGTCAACACCGCCGAGATCAACGAACACGCCGTAATCGGTCATGCCGCGTACAACACCGTGATAGTGCTTGCCGACCTCTATCTCGGACCAGAACTTCTCCTCAAGCGCACGGCGCTCTTCCCTTGCGGCAGCGCGGATAGAACCGATAACGGTCTTGCCCTGCTGCTTGACCTCGATCACCTTGAACTTGACGGTCTTGCCGACAAGCTGAGAGAGATCTGCGTCCTTGGGGAGCGCGGTCTGGGACGCGGGGATGAACACACGGGCACCCATAACGGAAGCCACAACGCCGCCCTTTACCGCTTCGGTGACAGTGGATTCAAGGGTCTCGTTGTTCTCCTTGGCTTCGGCGATCTTGTGCCAGTTCTTGTCAAGGTCAGCACGCTTCTTGGAAAGCATAGCGCAACCGTCCACGTCGCTGACGCGGATAACGAATGCATCTATTGTGTCGCCGACCTTGTACAGCTCGCTCAGCTTTACAGAAGCATCGTCTGTAGTCTGATCGGCGGTCAGTATACCGGTGACTTTAGCGCCGAGATCAAGCTTCATTTCCTGATCGCTGATGGCGATAACTGTACCGGTAACGGTGTCTCCTGTATTTAAAGTTTTGAACGCTGAGTTGAGCATTTCGTCAAAGTTTTCACCTTCAATTTCAACCTTGTCGATCTTGGTTTCGCTCATTGTTTTGAATACCTCCTCTATTATGTCGTCGGGCGTTGAAGCACCCGCGACAATTCCCACCTTTTGGTGAGTGTTCGGAGCAATGCTGCCGAGCTCTCCCGCATCCGCGATCCTCAGGGTATTATCGCAGACCGAGCGGCAGACAGCCGCGAGCTTCGATGTGTTGGAACTGTCCTGTCCGCCGATAACTATCATCAGATCACACATCTCGCCCAGCTTTTCCGCCTCAAGCTGACGCAACTCCGTAACATTACATATTGTATCAAAAATTATCGCGTTTGTACATAGGTTTTCGATAATTTCCTGACTTTTTTTCCACTCGGATAATTTCTGAGTGGTCTGAGCTGCCATTATTTGTTTGTTGTTTATGCTTCCGTCCAACTTTTTGAGTTTCAGGCCTTCAAGAAGTCCGGCGGAATCCGAATAAGCATCTTTTCTGCCGTCAAAGTAGCTCATTATGCCCCGCACCTCGGGGTGATCGGCAGAACCTATGAGGATGAACTCATTGCCGCCGCCCGAATTCTCTGCGGCGATGCGATGGATCTTTTTCACATACGGGCAGGTACAGTCCACATAGTGAAAGTGGGGATGCTCCCCGGCGGCAGCCGCGAGCTGTTCCTCGGTCTCCTTCGTGACACCGTGCGCGCGTATGAACACATATGTGTCGCCGTCGCCCACGTCGCTCGCGTTTGCGACCGCAGGTATATCAGCCTCGGATATCGCCCTGACGCCGGCGCTCTCGAGCCTTGCCGTATAGCTGTCGTTATGTATTAGCTTGCCGAGCGTGTACAGCCTGTCTCCCGGCTTTTTATCCTCTATCGCCTTCCCCACACGATCCGTCGCACGGCGCACGCCGAAGCAAAAGCCTGCGCTCTCGGCGACACGGACAAAGCCGCCCTCGGGAAAGGTCTTCTCATATTTCCACTTCATTCGTCACCTTCCGTACCGCCGCCGCAGCCGCCGAGCTCGCAGATGCGCGCAAAAATGTACTTTGATATATACGCGGCATCCTTTGCGTGCTCGCCGCCGCCCGTGTATTCATCGTAAGGTATCGGTTTGCCGATTATCACACGCACTGGGCGCAGAAAGCCGGGCTTGTTGCCGCGCACCTTCAGAAAGACCGGCAGCACCTGTGCGTGCGAATGCGAGCAGATGAAGCCGACACCGCTGCGCACCGGCGTCGTTGACGGATCTACACCGGGACGCCTTGTCCCCTGGGGGAACATTCCGACAGAACAGCCGCTCTCAAGCATTTTTACGGTCTTGAGCACAACTCCCGCATCGGCACCGGAGCGGTCAACTGGATACGCACCGAGTGCCTTTATGCACGGTGCGAGCACCGGCACGCCGAAAAGCTCTTTTTTTGCCATATACCTCGGCTGCTGCCGCCTTGTCGCGGCACATATGATTATCGGATCGACCGCCGAAATATGGTTGGCGCATACGATATACGGACCCTCCGAAAGCTTCGGTTCATTTTTTCTTCCCTTCGTAAAGACAAGAAAGATCACGCGTGCGAACCACGCAAAAATAAAATGACATACAGCGTAGAATCTGCTCTTCAATTTGCCGGCACCTCCGCACTGTCGGGGATCGCCACTCCCTTTTCGCGCATAAGCCTCAAAGCTGCCTCAACGCTCATTTCCGGCGTAAAACCGGAATTGTCGAGCAGGATGGCGTCGGGAGCCGCGCGAAGCGGTGCAATGTCGCGCTCGCTGTCGCGGCGGTCACGTTCCTTTATCTCGGAAAGTATCCTGTTGAAATCCACTTCGGCACCGCGCTCCGCAAGCTCGCGGCAGCGTCTTTCGGCGCGTTCCTCGGCAGACGCCGTAAGAAAGAACTTCACGTCCGCATCGGGCATTATGACCGTACCTATGTCCCTGCCGTCCATCACAACACTTTCGCGCCGCGCAATGTCTCTTTGCGTCTCAAGCAGAAAGGCACGCACCTCGGGTATCGCGGAGACTGCGGAGGCATATGCCGATATATCGTTTTCCCTTATCGCGTCCCCGAGAGGTCTGCCGTTCAGATACATCATCTGCACGCCGTCCTCAAACGCGGCTCTTATCTCCGTATTTTCGAGCATTTTCACGACCGCACCGCGGTCGTCGGGACCGATTCCCGCCTCACGTGCGGCATAACCGACCGTGCGGTAAAGCGCACCGGTGTCAAGGTAATTTATCCCGAGCTTTGCGGCAAGCCCTTTTGCAAGCGAGCTTTTTCCGGCGCCGCTCGGACCGTCGATCGCAATGCGTATCATTATATAAGACTCCTTTTATGCCGCCGATGTTTCACTCTCGCAGCACTGTTTACATTTTATTTACAATTCAAGCTCCGCAACGCTGCGGTGCATCAGATATCATTATTCCCCGCCGATGCCGCCGCAATACCTGCGGCATGACCGGTAGACCATGCTATCTGAAGATTGTACCCGCCGGTGTAGCCGTCAACATCAATAATCTCACCCGCAAAATACAGCCCCGGCACAAGCTTCGACTCCATCGTCTTCGGGTCAAGCTCCTTAACGGACACGCCGCCCGAGGTCACGACCGCCTCTTCGATCGGACGCAGCCCCTTGACAGGTATGCGGAGCGCTTTCATCGTTTCAACTATCACCGCACGTTCGGCGCGTGTGACCGAGTTTGATTTTTTCGTCGGATCGATCCCCGTGAGATCTACAAACGGTTTTATAAGTTTTTGGGGCAGAAGTCCGCCGAGCGAATTTTCAAGATCGCGGTTTCGGTATTTTTCGAGGTCGGAAACTATGCGCCTGTCGAGCGTCGCGACATCAAGTGCGGGCTTCAGGTCGATCACCGCCTCATAACTCGCCCCCGGCTTTCTCATCACAGCCGATGCCGAAAGAATGAGGGGTCCCGACGTTCCGAAATGCGTGAACAGCATCTCACCGAACCCCGAATACACCGGCTTCGGCTTTCCGTCCTCTCTTACCGTCAGGGCAATATTCTTCAGTGTGAGCCCCATACACCCGGCGCATAGCGGCATATCCGACTCTACCGGAACGAGCGACGGCGAAAGCGGCGTCACGGTGTGACCCAGGCCACGCGCAAAGCGGTACCCGTCCCCGGTCGAACCGGTGCGCGGATATGACATACCGCCCGTAGCTATCACAACACGGTCGAAACGGCGCGTACCTACCGCGGTCTCTACGGTAAATCCGCCGTTCGGATCGGCATATACATTTTCTACGCGTGCGTGTACCGTGCGGCAGCCGGAAGAATCCACCTCGCGCGCCAGCGCGAAAACGATATCCCCCGCCCTGTCGGAAACGGGAAAAACACGTCTGCCGCGCTCGACCTTGAGCGGCACGCCGAGCCCTTCAAAATATTCCTTCACATCGTGCGGACCGAACGCCGCAAACGACGCGAACATGAACCGCGGATTGCGCGGGACATTTTCAAGAAATTCATCTCGCGTGCAGTCGTTCGTAAGATTGCACCTGCCCTTGCCTGTGATGCCGAGCTTGCGCCCTCTTTTTTCCTCGCGCTCAAAAAGAGTGACCGCCGCACCAAGCCTTGCGGCTGTGGCGGCGGTCATCATTCCGGCGGCGCCGCCGCCGATAACCGCAACAGACGTGCGCGCCGCCGCACCTCCGGCTGTATCTCCGCGCACCTCAGCTCTGAGTTTTGTCATAGACATCGTATTCGTCCCAGATATGCTCCAGCTTTTCAAGCCGCTCTCTTACCTCGTCGGGCTTTTTGCGTGCAACGGCGACGATAACGGCATTGATTATGGACAGCGGTGCTACAAGAGAGTCAACGAAAGAGACCATGTCGCTTCTTGCAAGCAGGAGCTGATCTGCTCCCGCCGCAATGGGCGACTGTCCGCTGTCGGTTATGGAAATGACGTCGGCACCGGTGCTCGACGCATATTCGACGGCGTTTATGATACGCTTCGAATAACGGGGAAAGCTTATCGCTATCAGAACATCGTCGGGCCCGATGTTCATTATCTGCTCGAACATTTCGCTTCCTGAGGTCGTCTGCACGAACTTCACATTGTCAAGTATCATTCTGAGATTGAAATTCAGAAATCCCGCAAGAGTCGAGGATGAACGCACGCCGATTATGTATATAGACTTTGCCGACACGATCTTATCAACGGCCGTTTCAAACGATTTCCGATCGATCTCATCAAGTGTGCGGCGTATTTTTTCGGCGTCGGCGCCGAGTATCTTGTCAAGCACGTCGTCGTCTCCGATAAGACTGTTCGTCACGTCCACTCTCTGGACCGCCGTGAGACGTGTGCGGATAAGCTCCTGAAGCGCACGCTGCATTTCGGGATATCCGTCAAAGCCCACCTCAATGGCAAAACGCACAACGGTGGACTCCGAAACTTCAACTATCGAACCGAGCCTTGACGCGGTCATATATGCCGCCTTGTCATAATGGTCGAGAATATATCTTGCTATCCTCTTTTGTCCCTTTGAAAATTCGGACATCCGCTCTTCCATGATGACGAGTAAATTTTTATTCATATATAATACTCCCCGGACGCTTCATTGTTTATTCGGTTAAATTATATCCCCCGTTTCATGTTTTGTCAAGTCATTTGGCAGACCTTTTACGTCATTTATGCACAATAACGCCGCATGCGCCGCAAAACCGACTGCCCGTGACGCATTCACTCAGCTGGGCACAAAAACTCCGTTTCGTCGCATTGCACAAAAAGACGCGGCGATAATCGTGAAATTTTTCCCGTCAAAAATCGACATTTCCTATTTACAAATCGGCGCGGATGTGGTATCATAAAGGAAACCGGATCAACTGATGTCGGCAGATGCGCGCAGTTCTGATGCAGGAGCAATTCAATATCGCGTAAACACGGTGGGTGTCCACGGGTTTGCGTGCTGTGCGCCGCTATGCCTCATAAACGAGACGTGGCGGTATTTTTTTGCGGATGCGAAGAAGAAACGCGCAATGCGGCGGGAGACTTGAAACGGAAATAATGCGGCGCCCGCGCAGACGGCGGCGCCAATCGGAGGTTTTTATGCAACTCACTTACGGTGTCAAAGACAGACCCAAGTTCGGACAGGTCATAGTGTTCGCGCTTCAGCAGCTCCTTGCCATCCTCGCGGCGACCATAGCGGTGCCCACCATCATCGGACACGGTATGTCCCAGTCGGCAGCGCTCTTCGGCGCAGGTGTCGGAACCATCGTTTATCTGCTCTTCACCAAATTCAGAAGCCCCGTATTTCTCGGAAGCTCCTTCGCATTCCTCGGTTCAATGGCAACAGCCTTTGCCGGCGCAGCCACAGCCGCTGCCGGATATGCCGGACTCGTCATCGGCGCGGCGTTCGCAGGTCTTGTGTACGTCGTTATCGCCATCATCGTCAAGCTCTGCGGTGTCGCATGGATAGATAAGGTCATGCCCGCCGTCGTTATCGGTCCCACCGTTGCGATCATCGGTCTCTCGCTCGCGGGCAACGCCGTAGGCGATCTTTCCAAGGGCGCCGTCACCGTCGAGTCGGTCGCGGTCGCTTCTCCCTACCTTGCCATCCTTTGCGGACTCGTCACCCTCGGCGTGACCATCATCTGCTCGGTATACGGCAAGAAGTTCCTTAAGATGATCCCCTTCATCATCGGCATCGTAGCCGGATACGCGGTAGCCGCGGTATTCACCGTCATCGGCAATGTCGCAGGCATCGACGCCCTCAAGATCATCAACTTCTCGCTCTTCGAAAGCATGGAGTGGGTCCCCAGCTTCACCTTCGTACAGGCGTTCAAGGGCTTTGCCGACATTGACGCCGCTTACATAGGCACGGTTGCCGTGGCATACGTCCCCGTCGCCTTCGTGGTCTTTGCCGAACACATCGCGGACCACAAGAACCTCTCCACCATCATCGAGCACGACCTGCTCAAGGATCCCGGACTTTCCAACACCCTTCTCGGTGACGGCGTGGGCTCCATGGTCGGCGCCGTCTTCGGAGGCTGCCCCAACACCACCTACGGTGAATCGGTCGGCTGCGTCGCCATCTCGGGCAACGCCTCTGTCGTAACGATAGTTGCCACCGCGGTGCTCTGCATGCTTGCCGCCTTCGTCGCTCCCTTCACGACCTTCCTTGCGACAATTCCTCCCTGCGTAATGGGCGGTGTGTGCATCGCGCTTTACGGCTTCATCGCAGTGTCCGGTCTCAAGATGATACAGACCGTTGACCTCGGCGACAACCGCAACCTCTTCGTAGTATCGGTCATCCTCATCGCCGGTGTCGGCGGACTCACCGTCAGCTTCGGCCCCGTGACCGTCACAGAGGTCGCCTGCGCCCTCATCCTCGGCATCCTGACCAACATCATGGTCAACAGAAAGAAAGACAAGAAGGAAGAAGAATAATTCCCCTTCCGTAAAAAATGCTCCCGCGCATCGTCGGTGCGCGGGAGCATTTTTTAGCATCTATTGACCTTTATTCGAAACCGCCCCAGCCAGCCGAGCGACTCAACCGCGCCAGCGGCGGTATTCCTCATAAAGCATGGCACAAACGCCGACGTCACGGTACTCCCCGCCTATCTTCAGCGAGCCGCGCATCGTACCCTCATACTTCATGCCGATCTTTTCCATGACCTTGCGCGAGGCTACATTGCCATCCATATATTTGGCTTCGATGCGATTCAGCCCCAACTCGTCGAACCCGAACCGTATCACTCTGCGCGCCGCTTCTCCGGCGATCCCTCTGCCGCGGAATTCGGGATTGATAACATACCCTATCTCCGCCGAGTTGTTAGAATAATCAAACCGCGTAAACCCGCAGGTGCCGATCATCTTGTCGGACGGCTCACCGTCCTCATGCCAAATGACAGCCCAGTCAAAAAACTCGCCCGCGCGGTATCTTGTAAGTATGTATTCGAGATATTCCTTGGTGTATTCCCTGTTTGGGTGAGGCTGCCATGTCAGATAACGCGTCACATCGGCGCGGTGAGCATATTCGTACATATCGTATGAATCCGCCACCCTCAGCCCGCGCAGCACAAGGCGCGGAGTGGCAAGCTGCGGAATATGCGAAAAAATCCTGAGAGTATCCTTCTGTGTCATCACGCGGCATCCTTTTTACAGAGTCTTCGTTGAGTATGGGTATATTATACTACCGCGCAGACTTCAATTCAAGTGGTTTGGAAGATTTTTTCAGCTTTTTTGCGTCTCTTTTTTATTGTCGGGGGTTTATTTTGACAAAAAAATGTGATATACTTAAATGAGTATATACATAAAGGATGCCGCGCGCGGCATAACGGTAAAATCATGCGCCTTGATACGCTTCTCGAGCTTGCAAAAATAAAAAACAATTCCGAAAAAGACATAACCGGGTACACTGTCGGCAACGTGTGCTGCGATTCGCGCCGCGCCGACGGCAGCTCGGTCTTTGTCTGCGTGAGCGGAGCCGCCGCGGACGGTCATATCTTCGCGCCGTCCGCCTACGGACACGGCTGCCGCGCATTCATCGGCGAAAGACCGCTCGACCTCCCCGCCGACGCCGCGTGCATCACGGTAAAGAACACCCGTACGGCGCTCGCAGACCTCTCGGCGGCATTTTACGGCTTTCCTTCACGCGAAATGAAGGTGATAGGCATCACCGGCACCAAGGGAAAGACCACGTCGGCGCTCATGACGGCTCATATACTGAACAAAAGCGGAATACCCGCGGGATATATCGGAACGAGCGGGATAAACTATGCCGGCAGAACATATCCCACCGTCAACACAACGCCCGAAAGCCTCGAGCTTCAGCGCATAATGCGCGAGATGGCCGATTCCGGCATCAGAGCCGTGGTAATGGAGGTATCCTCACAGGGGCTCTATCTCGGGCGTGTACGCGGCATAGACTTTGACACCGTGTGCTTTACCAATTTCTCGCCCGATCATATCGGCGGCGCAGAGCATCCCACGCTTGAGCATTACGCCGCCTGCAAACGAAAGCTTTTTACCGATTACGGCGCACGCTGTGCCGTGTACAATGCAGACGATAAAATGGCTGAATACATGGTCGGTGATTTCAAAGGAAAACGCAGAATATCATTTTCCTCTTCAGATGCCGCCGCAGATTACCTTCTCACCGCCGCAGTACCGGAGCGCAGCGGCTGCCGCCTCGGCGTTATGGGAACGGTGCTGCACGACGGACGCGAATACACCGCCGATCTTCCGATGCCCGGCGCGTTCAACCTTATGAACGCACTGTGTGCGGCAGGCGCTGCGGAAAGCCTCGGCGTTCCCGCAGATCGCTCCTTTGCCGCGCTTGCGGACGTTACCGCTGCGGGCAGGTTCCAGACCGTCGATGCCCTGCCGGGATCGGGCATAACCTTTATCGTTGATTACGCGCACAACGGGCTTGCGCTCGAATCGGCGTTGACCGTGCTGCGCAAATACCGCCCGCGCAGGCTCATATGCCTGTTCGGTTCGGTCGGCGGACGCACCGAGCTTCGCCGCCGCGAGCTCGGCGAGGTGGCATCGCAGCTTGCCGACTTTTGTATACTCACGTCGGACAACCCCGATTTCGAAGCGCCGGAAAAGATCATCGCAGATATCGCCGCGAGCTTCAAGCCCGGCGCATCGTGCGATTATGTCCGCATCCCCGACCGCACCGACGCGGTCAGATACGCCGTTTCGATCGCACGCGAGGGCGATATAGTGCTTCTTGCCGGCAAGGGAGCCGAGGATTTTCAGCTCGTAAACGGCGTGCGCGTCCCCTACTCCGACCGCGACGCATTGCTTGAATGCGCCAAAGCTACGGTGTAAGGTCGGAGACATTTAAATAAATATTCTCCGCGTCGGCTCTACCGCAAAAGCCGCGCGGCAAAGCAAGGAGTCACGGAGCAATGATAAGATTTAAAGAAGAAAATATAAAATACATGGCGCTTGAGCTGCCGGATGAGATAAACTTCTACAAATATTCGGGAGATTTTGACGGTGAAATAGCAGCAATAAGGCGTTACCTCGAAAAGCACGATGTTACCGAGGGCATGAAGATCCGCCTTGCACTCGAAGAGGTGATAGCAGACGGTATGACCGAAGACTATCTTTACGACTTTGACGGGCTGCTTTCGCGCGTGCGTGAAAAGTACCCGGCGTGCAGCCCCGCCGA
The DNA here is from genome assembly GCA_905210995.1 of uncultured Anaerotruncus sp. Lineage (GTDB taxonomy): Bacteria > Bacillota > Clostridia > Oscillospirales > CAG-272 > CAG-390. The sequence goes on along the minus strand of CAJLZE010000036.1, from coordinate 9,734 downwards.
TCTTGAAGCGTTCATCGACATGGGGCATGCCGACTACATACACCGCGGCGGCGTAAGATATTTTGAAAACGCCGCGGCGCGCAACGTGATGAACTGCTGCCGCCGTATGCTCGAGGAGCTGAGCACCGGGGAAAAACACGCGCCCGAGGAATACTTCAACCGCCGCCTGCACGAAAATCTCGATATCATGAAAAAGCAGGGCGGCAGAGGCTACCGCTTCCGCATACGCGAGCACATCGCGCCGAATGCCGCGCATTCGCGCCCCGGCAGCGTTATCCGCGTTCACCTTCCCTACCCCGCCGAGTGCCCCGAGCAATCCGCAATAACTCTCATCGACTCGTCGCACCCCGTGTATATTTCCGATTCGCAGCACCGCACCGCCTTTATCGAGACCGAGCACCGCGACGGCGCGGATTATTGGATTGAATTTTCGTATGAGATAAGAGAAAAATATATAGTCCCTGATGCCTCCGCGGTATCTGACGGGCAGCCGGATATGGACGGTTTCCTCTGCGAGGAATTCCCGCAGATACGCTTCACGCCCGCAATATGCGAGCTTGCCGCCGAACTGCGCGGAGACGAGACAAACCCGCTGCTGCTCGCCCGCCACGCATACGATTGGGTGACGCGGCATGTGGCATATTCTTATATGAGAGACTATCTGTTTATGGACTTCATCCCCGGCTTTGCAATGCTCAACGACCGCGGTGACTGCGGAGTGATGGCTCTGCTGTTCATCACCCTCTGCCGCGCAATGGGCGTGCCCGCGCGTTGGCAGTCTGGCAGTCATGTCGAGCCCGACAGCATCGGCACCGCCGCGGGCATGAACCAGACCGCCCTCGGCATCATGTCCTTCGCCCTGCCCACCATAATCGCCCGCCGATCCGTCGTTCGGCGGCGGCGCACTGCGCAAGGGCGACACCGAGCTGTGGGATCACTATTTCGGCAACCTCGACCCTTACCGCCAGATAAACTGCACCGGCTTTGCAAAACCGTTCGACCCGCCGCGGCTCTACCTGCGCCGCGACCCATACGATAACCAGAGCGGAGAGATCGAATATACCGACGCGCCTCTCTGGTACGACGACATCAAAACCTCGCGCGAGGTCGTCTCCGCCGAGGAACTCGATGTGTCCTCTGCCGAGCTGACATAACATAAATGCGGCTGCCGCGCCAAAGTGCGACAGCACGCAACCACCCAAGCCCCGGCAGGGAGTTTCATTGCCGGGGCTGAATTTATTTTCTCTCATGGTATTGAAAAAAGCGCCAACCCATTCAAACCCTTGAGGGCCTGAGTCTGTTCAAGAGTAATATCTGCTTATACCAAAACAAAGGAGCAGCTAAAGCTGCTCCTTTGTTTTGGTCGGAGTGACTGGACTCGAACCAGCGGCCTCTTGGTCCCGAACCAAGCGCACTACCAAGCTGTGCAACACCCCGATATTCTTTTTTGCGACCCGCCGCGTTTGACCGTCCTCCGAATCTCACTCGGAGATTATAGCATATTTTTTCGCGTTTGTCAACATGAAAAAGGTATTTTGATCAAAGATATTTTTTGCTCTCCCGCGCTATTGACTATTTTTTATTTTGTGTTAAAATAAAACCGACACCGGCAGTCCGTTTTTTCTGTTTGCCCGGTCTGCCACCAAAAAAGCATTATCAGCAGCCGCGGCTGCCGATCTTGCCGTTATACGGAGGAATCACCGATGAAACACACCGCGCGAATAATATCCGCACTGCTCGCTCTTATCACTCTCCTCGTACCGCTCGTTGCATGCTCAAGATCCGACGACGACGGAAACACCACAACTCCCGCCGACTCTTCCGCCGCCGAACCGGCAGAGACGACAAGCGTATTCGTTGACGACGATCTTCCCGACACGCTCAAGATCAACGACACCGTCAGATTTCTCTATTGGGAGGATGTTGAACGTCCCGAATTCTTTATCGAAGAATCCGTCGACGACGGCAACATCGTAAACACACGCATAACCGAAAGAAACTCGGCTGTTGAAAGCCGACTCGGCGTAAAGCTTGACTGGGCCGGCACCAAGGGCAACTACTCCAACCAGAAAAATTTCATCGAAAAAGCCCGCGCGGGCGTGACATCCGGCGACAGCTTCGATATTTTTGCCGGATACAGCATGACAGGCGCCACGCTCGCCATGGAAGGCCTGACTCAGAACCTTCTCGATCTTAAATACATCAATTTTGAAAAACCGTGGTGGCCCGCATCGCTCACCGAAAGCGCGACCGTAAACGGAAAGCTTTATTTCACGTCGGGCGACATATCCACGAATATGCTCTACATGATGTATGCGACCTTCTTCAACAAAAATATGTTTGTCGAAGAGCACCCCGACATGAGTATTTCCGACCTCTATACATTCGTAAAAGACGGCAGTTGGACCATCGACAAAATGATAGAGCTGTGCCGCAACGTATATAAGGACGAAAATGCCAACGGCATCGCCGATTATGAGGACAGATACGGCTTTGAGACGATAGACCTGCATTTCGACTGCTTCTACATCGGTTCCGACCTCAACTTTCTTGTGAAGAACGCCGACGGCTCCCTTGCGGTGTCGGACGACATCGGCTCCGAAAAGACCATTGCTCTGCTCGAGAAGCTCTGCGGTTTTTTCTATGACAGCGGCTTTGCTTACACAAAGGGCACGACATCCAAAGAAAGCTCCGCCGTCGCCTTCAGCCAGGGACGCATGATGTTCACGGTCGACAGAGTCTATCTCGCCTCGGGCAACACCATGAAGGATGTCTCTGACTTCAAATACGGAATGCTTCCCGTACCGAAATATAACGAGGAGCAGTCCGACTACCGCACCTGCATGGCTTTCCCCTACACGCTCTATTCGATATCCGTGAAAGCCAAGGATGCAGATGCGCCTGCCGCAACGCTCGAATGCCTCGCTTCGGAAGGCTATCGCCGCGTAACACCCGCTCTGTTTGAACAGTCGATGAAGACACGTTACTCCGACGACGTGGACGACAGCCTGATGTATGACACGATAAGACGCGCGGTCGTTATAGATCTTGGCAGGACCTTCGCCACCCCGCTCAAGAATATGTCCTGCGATCCGTTCAGAAGAACAGTACGCGAAAACACCGCGGCGGGCTGGAAACGCCAGGTGACGCAGATGGTACCGCTGCTGAACAGCATTGTAAAAGAGATCAACACCTCAATGGCAGGGCGCTGACAAATCATTTTGGGGCTGTTGCGCCGACGCGCGGCAGCCCCGTATTCCAAACAAGGATGGTGATACACGTGCCGGACAGAAAGGATCTTGTGACAGGCTTTATCTTTTCGGCGCTTTCGGCGGCGGCGATCGCATTCATTTTTTCGAATTCGCTTCAGCCCGCAGCGGTCTCGGGTGCGCTGAGCGGCGGTCTGCTTGAAAAAGTAAACGCCTTTCTCTCCGGTGCGGGACTTCCCGCGATATCCGAAAAACTGCTGCGCAAGACCGCGCATCTGTGCGAATTCGGGCTGCTCGGAATACTCACATCATCGGCTGCGTGCTGCTTTTCGGGCGCTGCGCTTCCCCGCACCCGCCGCCGTGCCGCCGTCACGGGCTTTACCGTTTCGTTTGCCGTCTGCGCCCTCACCGCGATCTCGGACGAGATCATTCAGTATTTTGTCCCCGGGCGCGCCTGCCTTGTCACCGATATGCTCATAGATGCCTCCGGCGCGGCGCTCGGAACACTTCTGTGCGCTGTCGTTGCGCGGCTCGTGCGCAAACGCCGCAAACGCACGCAAAATTGACGAGACCACGCGTTTTCACCGTTTTTACGTTATTTCGAACGATTTTTTTACATTATTCCGCGAAAAAATCAAAAAAGAACTTGACAAATATATGCTTTACGGTGTATAATGGTTTGCCGCTTGAAAAAGGCTTTTTTAAGTGTGCCGTTTCGGATGCAAAGATCCGGCGCGGCTCCGCCCATATCAGCGAGTCTAAACGAAAGAGAGGTGCTTTTCGTGTTTGCAGTAATTGAAACCGGCGGAAAGCAGTACAAGGTCTCGGAGGGCGATATCGTATTTATCGAGAAGCTCTCAAACGAAGAAGGCAGCGAAGTCGTATTCGAAAATGTCAAGGCATTATCCGCCGAGGACGGACTCAAAGTCGGTACTCCCGTGGTCGCGGGTGCCCGCGTCACCGCCAACGTACTGAAAAACGGTAAGGGTCCCAAGATCTACGTCTTCAAGTACAAATCCAAGAAAAACGAGAAGAAGAAGATCGGACACAGACAGCCCTACACCAAGGTCCAGATAACCAAGATCGAAGGCTGATCATGACTAAAGTCGTATTTTACAGAAGCTGCGGAGCCTTTTACGGCTTTGAGGAACAAGGTCACACCGGTTACGGCGAGGCGGGCGACGACGTGCTCTGCGCCGCACTCTCGGCTATGACGATGCTTATCGTCAACGCCGTTGAGATCGCATATGCCTCCGACATTCAGTATGATGTCAACGAAGGTGCGACAAGGATAGTGGTCACTGCGAAGGCTGCCCTTCCCGAATTCGAGGAGGACGAGCGCAAGAGATACGCGGTGTCCGGGCTTTTCATGGCTTATTTCTATCAGCTCAACGACCTTATCGAGGAATACTCGGATTATCTTGAAGTCAATGTAATCGACCGCGACTATCGGTAAGAGCGATCCACGTCAACAAATCTATGAGGAGGAAGGAATAATGCTCAGACTCGGCTTACAGTTTTTTGCTCATAAAAAAGGTGTCGGCTCGACAAAGAACGGACGCGACAGTGAATCCAAGCGCCTCGGCGTGAAGAAATCTGACGGCGAAGCTGTTCTTGCAGGCAATATCATCATCAGACAGAGAGGAACTGCGGTCCACCCCGGCAACAATGTCGGCATGGGAACCGATAATACCCTTTTCGCTCTGATCGACGGACACGTCAAATTTGAGCACAAGACCAAGGACAAAAAGCAGGTCAGCGTTTACGCCGACTGACAGCTTTTTCGCTTTCGGTAAACAAACGGGGATGTCGCCCAAGCGCGGCATCCCCGTATTTTTTTCGAACGGCACATTTTGCCCGCACCTCCGCCGATATTCGGCTTCACGGATCGCGTTTATCCAACCGTAAAAATCACCAATAACGCGACATTTCCTTTTTATAATTTCTTCAAATATTTTTGTCATTTTAATAAATCACCTATTGCAACATGAGTCAATGAGTGATATAATATATAACATAGCATAGTAAAAGCGCCTCGCGTTCCTACGGGCACAGACGGCACAACGGTATCAAAAGACACGAAAGGAACTCAACCATGCAAAGACGTCTCATCTGCAGCCTCATCACCCTCCTTCTGGCAGTGCTGCTGACCTCGGCACTGTTCACCCCCGCAGCCTTTGCCGACGCAGACCTGTCACAAACTCCGGCAGAACGGGAGTCAGCTGGACAAACTCCTGCGGATGGTCCGCTGAGCAACGGTAAAAAAGTGTCGGAGATCACCATCAAGACCTCCGGCAAAAATACATATCTTGAGGGCGAAAAGTTCGATCCCTCGGGCTACACTCTGCACGTCAAATATGACGACAACACCGAAGAGGATGTAGGCAGCGACAAGTTCACATATGCCCCGGCAGAGAGACTCACAGTCAGCGGCTCGTCCAACGACATAACGGTCGACCTTACCTACGCCGGTATGTCAAAAAAGACCGTCGTGACGGTCGTCCGCGCCACAAAGCTTGAGCTTGTCTCAAAGCCGACCAAGCTGGTCTACAAGGAAGGCGAAAAATTCGATCCCACCGGACTGAAGCTCAAGATCGGCTATTCGAACGGCAAGGAACGAATTGCCGAGGCAGATGAATATGCCGCTTCCCTTCCCGAAAATATCACCTCATCCGTCACAAGCATCAATATCACATGCTACGGTCAGTCGGTTAAGCTTGACGGCATCAAGGTGGCAAAGATCGAATCGCTCGAGATCACAAAATTCCCGGATAAGATAGAATATTACGAAGGCGACAAGTTCGATCCTTCGGGAATGATCGTGTCTGCAAAATATGAGGGCAGTTCTGATTCCGTACTGCTCGAAGACGGCGACTATACGATAGAAGGTCCCCTCGACAGCCTTGCCCCCGATTCCGATGACCGCCTGACTCTGCTGCTTACAGTAAAGGTCGGCAGCGTCTCGCAAAAATTCCCCGTCAAGGTCCACGGCTTTGAATCTTTCAAGATCACTTCCATGCCCACAAAGGCTGATTATTACTACGGCGACACCTTCGTCAAGAACGGACTCAAGGTCGAAGCGAAATTCGTCGGCGCGGATAAGCTCGTCGATATAACCGACAGAGTAACGATCATCGCCCCCGACGTGATGAAGGCAGGCTCCGAGGTCAGGATCAAATATCTCGATTATGAAGCATCGCTTCTCACCGTTCACGAGATCACGAAGATCCTGATAAAGACCCCGCCCAAGAGCGTCACCTTCAAGGAAGGCACCAAGCTCACAGAAGGCAACGCACTTTCCGAAATGCTCGTGGTAGCCGAATATGACGACGGTCATCAGGTTCCCCTTGCCGAGAACGATTACACCATTGAGCCTTCTCATCCGCTCACCGTGAGCGACAACAAGCTCACCGTTACATACACCGGTCTCAGTGCCTCGATAGACATCAAGGTCGAGCCCGCAAACGCCATAAAGGAGATCAAGATCACCAAGGCGCCCGAGCTGACCTCCTACATTTCAAATCAGCCCGTTGACGTCACCGGCATGGAAGTCACCGTATACTATGTTGACGGTACCTCCGAGGTCGTTCCCCTTGACAGACTTAAAATAACTCCCGCGCCCGGCACCCCCGTCAAAGTGACCGACACGAGGATCAAGGTCGTCTATGAGCTCAGCGAAAGTCTGGTATACAGCGACTCGCAGACAATAGAAGTTTCCCCCAAGAGAGTCGTAAGTCTTTCGATACTTACGCCGCCCAAAAAGCTCGTCTACGTTGAGGGTGAAAAGTTCAGCACCGAGGGTATGGAAGTTCTCGCCGTGTACAACGACGGCACAAGCGCCAAGATAACCTCATACACCTGCTTCCCCTCAGGCGCGTTCACACTTTCATCGGATGTTCCCGAGGAGCTTGTAAACGTCACCATAACATACGTCAACTGCATTGCGACGCAGACGATACGCGTCAAGGAACGCGAGATAAAGAGTGTTGAGGTGGCGCAGAACCCCACAAGGCTTGAATATGCCCCCGGCGAAAAGTTTGATATGGCAGGGCTTATTCTCAAGATAACATATGCCGACGGCACAACGGCTCTTGTTGAAAATCTGAACGGCATCACCTGCACGCCCTCCGGCGCTCTTACTACCGATACAAAGGAAGTAACGCTTACCTTCCGCCGCAAGACCTTGACCGTACCGATAACGGTGCGCGAGGGCTACAAGCCTCCGGTCACCGGTGAGGTGACGACAGCTCCCATCGATCCCGACAGCAGCACCAACGCGCCCGTAACCGGCGATCCCGCAACTGAAACGACCGGCGGAACCGAGCCCTCACCGAGCGGCAAGAAGTTTGACGCCATAATGGTCGTCTGGATAATCATCATAATCGTGATTGTCGCGCTTCTCGTCGTTCTCATAATCTACTACAAACGCAACTTTACCTGATAAGTACAATAAAACATATCCCCCTACCGCGCTGCGCGCGGTAGGGGGATATGTTTTATTATGCCCGGACTTTCTCGCTTCTCTGCCGTTTTTTACGCACCGTATGTATCTACAAGATACCGCCCGGTCGCGTAAATGTATTTCACCGCAAGCTCCCGCAGCTCATCCGGCAGGCGGCGGCATATGCTGAGCTCAAAGTTGAAGTCTCCGCCGTAGCCTATCTTTTTCAGTGCGGATACCGCATCTGCCCAGTCGATAGTACCGAAGTACGGGATAGTGTGCAGGTCGGTCTGCCCGATATTATCGTCAACATGCGTTGCTTTGAGGCGGATGGCATTTACGGAAGCAGAACCGCGAACGCGGGGCGCTATTTCCAGAATGCGGTTGGCATGACCGAAATCCCAGCAGGCACCGACGTACTGCGAATCAAACGAATCAATGAGCATACGCAGCTCGCTCGCGCAGGTACCGAAGCGGCGGTACATTGAGTTCTGCACCATATCAGCCATATTTTCAAAGGCAATGCCGACGCCGAGCGCAGATGCCTGTTCAACATATTTGTCATATATCTCGTGATTGTATGCAATGCTGCGTTCAATGTCGGTGGGATCGTCAAAATCCGTCACGGGATGAGCAACAGCCCATTTGACGCCGAGCATTGCGCTGATCTCAATGCAGCGCTTTGACGTTTCGACAAAGAACTCATTCTGCTCGCAGCCCTCGTCGGTCTTACGGAGATTCGGTTTGTTTTTTGCATACGGAATATGAGACTGCGTAAAGCGTACGCCGAGCTTTGCCGCCTCGTTGCCTATGCGGTCAACAAGAAACTTCCAGTTGTCGCCGTTAAGCTCCGTCTCGCGGCGCTGCATTGGGCACATACAAAAGTCCATTACGTCAAAACCGGCTGCGTGCGTTTTTCTTACTGATTCGACATACGCATTCTCACCGTTTTTCGGGTACTCGTAAAACAGGTTGGTCATTGTTGATACATTCATTTTATTTCTCCTCATATATCTTTTTCGCACGCCGTCTTGCGGCTGTCAATGTGTTCTGCATAAGCATTGCGACCGTCATGGGTCCCACACCTCCCGGCACCGGTGTAATATATCCCGCCACCGGCTCGACGGATGCAAAATCAACATCTCCGCAGAGCCTGCCGTCCGTCGCGCGATTCATACCGACATCGATCACGGCGGCGCCGGGCTTTACCATATCACCGTTCACAAGCCCTGCCCTGCCCACGGCACTGACAAGTATGTCGGCGCGGCGCGTGAACGACGCAAGGTCGCGCGTTTTGCTGTGGCACACGGTCACGGTGCCGTCAGCTGCAAGCAGCAGAGCCGCCATCGGTCTGCCCACAATGTCCGAACGTCCGATGACAACGCACTCGCTGCCCGCAACGGGAATGTCATATCGGCGCAAAAGCTCCATTATTCCCGCTGGCGTGCAGGGCAGGATCTCACTGTCCGAAAACCGCAGGTGTCCGGCGTCAAGATTTCCGAACGCGTCAACATCCTTTTCCGGCGCCACAGCAGCTATTGCAGCTGCTGTATCGTATCCCTTCGGGATCGGAAGCTGAAGAAGGATGCCGTCCACCTCGGGCGCCGTGTTTCGCTTTTCGATCTCGCCGATAAGCTCCTCCTGAGTAATACCGTCCGGTAAAATGCAGTCCTCGGAGTCAAAACCGACCTCCGCGCAGGCGCGCATCTTATTTCTCACGTATATCGCCGACGCAGCATCGTCCCCGACACGTATCACCGCAAGGCGCGGGCGTCGCCCGTGCTTGCACAGAAATTCCGCGCTGCCCGCCGCCACACGCGCTCTTACCTCGGCGGCAACTTTTTTACCGTCAATAATTATAGCCATCTGATCTCCTCTTTACGGCAAAGCGGCAAGGCGACGGGATAAACGTCCGTCGTCCCGCCCCTTGCCGCATATCATTTACCTGTTCTCGCCGCTGTCCACGTCTTCGGGAGCCCCGGCATCTTTGCTCTGCTCTTCGCCGTTTTCCCCGGCGATATTTTTTTCGTCGCTGCTTTTCTCCGCATTATTTACCGCGTCGGCTTCCGCTTCAACGGATGCTT
>CAJLZE010000035.1 GCA_905210995.1 uncultured Anaerotruncus sp. | reverse complement strand
CTCCCGCCATTATATCGAAACAAACGCGGTAAAGAACATATTCGAAAGCCGCCGCAGATACGCACCGCTGATAAGGCTCATGGAGCTGCTTGACGGCAAGGCGCAGAACGGCGGCATTGCCGAGGACATCGCCTTTCACCGTGCGGTGATAGAAATGTCGGGCAACAGATATATGATAAATGCCTACGCAACGATAGCACCGACGCTTTATACGATATTTTCGATAAACGTGCCGCTTTACAGGCAGCAGTTCACCGACGAATACAACAGCCGCCATATGACGCTCGTGCAGTCGCTGATGAACGATACGCTTGACGTCTGCCTCGGCAAATTCGACGAGCACCACGACTACGCCTTAAAAAAGGCGCTCGTCGCAATGGATATGATAGAAAAAGGCTCCGTATCCGAAGAAAAATAAAATTACCGTATGTCAACCGTGACGGTTGACATACGGTAATTTTTTATCTTTCACGCTGCCGGCGCTCACCCGATATCGGAGAGCTTGCCCGCGATGTTTGAAAGCCCCGAGGAGAGCAGGCGCGTTTCACTACCCATGCAGAAAACGCTCATGCCGAAGGCGCGGCAGGCACTTATAAGCCCCGCGTTCCCCGTTATGATGCCCGAGACCTTGCCCGCGGCGCCGGCAGCCTCCGCCACGCGGCGGCAGGCGTCAAGCAGCACGGGGGAATCAAGTCTGTTGAACACACCGAGCGCCATCGAAAGATCGGTAGGCCCCACAAATATCCCGTCAATGCCGTCAACGGCGGCAATGCGCTCAACATCCTCAAGCGCGCTCACAAGCTCTATCTGGGCGTAAAGCCGTACACGACGGTTAGCCGCCGCAAGATATTCGTTCATGTCGCCGGGGGCGTAACGGCTGTGCGCTCGGTTTATCGAAAGCCCGCGGTTGCCCGTCGGCTGGTATTTGCCGAAGCCGACGAGCCGCTTCGCATCGTCGGCGTCCTTCACCATCGGCACCAGCAGCCCGTCGGCACCCATGTCAAGATATTTCGTTATCGGTTCGCGCCTGATCTCGGGAATACGGACTATCGCCCGCACGCCCGAGAGCCTGAACGCCGTCACCGTTGCGGCTACCTGGCTGTAATCAAACGCTCCGTGCTCGCAGTCGATTATGGTGAAATCGAGTCCCGCATTTTTGTACATCATTGCGATGTTGGGAAAGCAGACCTCGCTCAGCATGCTTCCCTTCAGCACCGCATTTTTTTCATTTTCGTTCATTTCCGTTCCTTTCCGCGGCATACGAGCAGCCCGAGACCGTGAAAGCTGTTTTCCGCATCCGGTGCAAGCCCGATGTCATATCTGCGCGCGTTCGGCAGCCCGCGCATATGCTTGCGTATCACCTCGCCGAACTTGCTGCATATAACTATCTTTCCGGCGCTGCCCGAGGCATCGAGGACGGGAATGATATCGTCAAAAACGCGTGCGAGATCCGCAAACGCGCCCGATGCCAGTTCGCGGCAGCTGAAGTTTGACGCGCATATGTTCTTTATCGCACCCTCATTGAAGAGCAGCCCGCGATAAAAGCCGGTCCTTACGTCAAGCGTACCGTCCTTATCGCCCGCAAGCTCCATCACCCTGTCCCATATCTGCGGCATGGAAAGTTCACTCCCACCGAAGGTGCGCAGAACGTCCGCAAAAAAGTCCGCAATGACCTGCAGCGACCTGCCGCCCGGCAGCTTTGTGACGGTCCTCAGATATCTGCCGCCGAAATACGGACGCAGCTCGTAAATGCTGTCGTAAAAGCCCGGCTCCCATGCCGTGCTGACAGAGGACATCTGCGTTGCCGTGCCTATGTTGATATTGAGGCTGCCGCCGTCAAGACCGCCGCCGAGTATCGACACCTGCTGATCTCCCACATCGGGATAAACGGGTATCGCAGCCCCGCCGCCCGCCGGGTGATACACCCCGCAGGGCGAAAATTCATCCGTGACCTCGGGCAGGTGCAGCCCGCTCATGCCGAGCATCGAGAGCAGCTCGCGGTTCGGCACGCCGCCCGCGCGCAGATCGTAAAAGCCCGTCGGCACCGCGCTCGTTATGTGCGTTATATTTCTGCCGCAGAGCTGCTGCGTTATGCAGGAGCCGAGCGTGAATATCTCGTAACCGCCGTCCGAAAGATCGAGCTTTCGCTCGCACGCGTCGGCATAAAGATTGCATACCGCCATTTCGCATTTCAGCCGCATGCCGCTGCGGGCAATGACATCGGCGGGAATGCGCGCGCGCAGCCCGTCAAGATACGATCCGTCGCCGTGCGTGACAAGGCATCTCTCGTCCTGCCATGAAACATAATCCGACAGCCTGCCGGTGCGGAGGTCCTTCAGCACATATCCGTGCATCTGCGCGGTGATGAGTATGCCCTCGACATCTCCCTCCGTCGCGGCGCGGTCGATATAGTCGCGCACCTGCCCGACTATACCGGCAATATCGTATTCGTATTTGTATGACTGCCCGACAGCCGTCCTGCGGACGGCATGACGCTCGCTTGCGGCAACGGTCACATTGCCGCCCGCGACGTCAAGCCGCCCGAGCTTGAGAAAGCTGCTGCCGGCATCTATCGCTATGTACATATATCTCCTCTCAGTTTCCGAAAAGATCCTTAAGCTTTGCGTTCAGCACGTTTTTGAGCTCCGCATAAGTTACAGCCCATGCGGGATTGTTCTTTGCTATCGCATTGCGGAACGCAACGTGAGTCTTGTTGTCAAGGTTCGCGCCGAACATTCTGCCGAGATCGAAGCAGATGTTGCTCTTGATAATGTCATACACCTGCGAGGTCTTGTTGTTGAGTGCGTATCTGAGCTTGAGCGACGCCTCAAATATGGCGGGGGTGGTCGTGCGGTACGCCGCCGACGCCAGAGCCTCCATGACCGCTCCCGATTTGTCGGTGTTCTTTGCATCCATCGGGATCATATATATCGAGTAGCTGAACGACTCGGTGGTGATATAATCCTTCTGCGCCTCGTCGTATTTCGGGAAGGGCAGCACGCTCATGTCGAATGTCACATCCTTGAACGCGTTTGCCGCATTGTGGGCATAGTTGGAGTAAAGGATATACTCGCCCGAGGCAAAGTTCGTGCTGTTGTTCTGCGCCGCGGTCATGGCATCGTTTGAGGTGTAAAACAGACTGCAGAGATCCTCGACGAGTTTTATCGTCTTTTCGCTGCCGTAGTCGTCTGAGAGCTTGGGCATATCCTTGTCGTCATGGTCGATAACACGTATGCCGCTGCCGAACAGGAAGGAGTCGAGCGTCGTGTTCGGACAGTAAAGACCGAAGTTGTCGCCCACATCCTTGACACCGTTCGCGTTCGTGTCGCGGTATGCGTCCTTTATGACCGTCTCCATCTTTTCAAGCGTCCACTTGCCCGAAAGCACCGTGTCGTGCAGATCTTCTATGCCGTAGGTCTTGGCAAGGCTGACGTTGTAAAACATTACGGTCATATACCAGAGCATATTCGTGGAGATATCGCCCGAGGCAAAGCAGAGCTTATTGCCGACCGACGCCGCCTCCGTGAGCTGCTTCGGCCACCACGGCTTGCCGAAGTCAAGATATTTCACGTCGTTCAGATTGCAGAGCAGCCCCTGAAGGAAAAGATCCTGACCGACAAGGCTGTGCGCCGCAAGGAGGTCGAAATCTCCCGCGCCGGTGCCGGTGCTGCCGCGCACGGTCGTCGCATACGATTCGCGGTTTTTGGTGTTTCCGGGAATGCCCACCCAGTCAAACGTGATGCCGAGCCTCTCTGCAACGCTTGCATTGCGGGTGTTGATGGCGTTAATTATCTTGTCGTCGCTCTGCTCAGCCTCAAAATCGGTGAACGGAGCGTCGTTCCAATAGAGAACGGTCACCTTCTCGCCGCCGAAGTTGAGATCTGCGGGCAGGCTGTCAAGCAGATAGCCGTTTTCGTCGTGTGTTCTTGATGTCTCTTCGGGTGCGGTGTTTCCCGATGTCGCCGCGCCGCTTGCCGTTGTATCGTCGCCGCTGCCGCGGGTGCATCCGACAAACAGAGCCGAAATAAATATCGCCGCAAGTATAAGAGAAATGTATCTTATCGCGCGTTTCATGTGTTCTTCCGCCTTTCGCATTTTTCGCCGCCTCAACGGGCGGGATATATCTCGGATGTAAAATTTGAAAATGTGTTGTCCTTTATGACCTCTCCGGTCGTCTCGGGGTCAAGCACTATCGCGGTCTTGCCCGCAAAGCGCGTGCCGGACGCGCCGCCAGAAAAGCTGTTGCCCGTCACCGTCAGCCTCAGCCGCTTTTCGCCGACGTTCGCCTCGTGGCGGTAGATCATAACACCGCGCACGCAGTCGGTCACGGTGTTGTTTCTCACCGTAATGTCGCCGTATTCGAATATATTCGTTTCCTCATACCCGTCGCGTATGAGTATGGCCGTCGCCGCCTCCGACACGCGGTTGTTCTCTACCACCGTATCGACCGCGCAGCCCTCGATGAGCGCTATCCCCGCGGTGCCGCCCTGTTCGCGGCGGACATAATAATAATCGGTAAGCGGACTTAGCGAGAGCGTTATATCGTTGTCGGCGATATAGTTCTTTCTGCCCGCGGCAACAAGACCGCGCCCCGAATTTTTCACCGTGTTGCCGGTGATCTCGGTATTGTAGCAGCCGCCCGAAACATATACGCCGCCCCATATCGCATTCTCGGCGGTGCAGTTCCTCACGTAGCAGCCGTAGGAAGTGCCATTTTTGTGAGCCTTGCCTATCAGAAAGGCGTGAGTCGAAAAATCCGAATAGCAGCCGTCAAAGCCGCTGCGGTAGCTGCGCGTTATCCGTGCGATGTTGTAATCGCCGTAATTTTCGCTTTTCTGATGCAGCGACGCCGCAGGCTTTTGCGGGACAAGAAAGCTGCATCCCCTCACCTCGCAGTCGAGCGCCTCGGAGATACGGAGAAGGCAAAGCCCCGCCTTCGGCACCTTCTTCTCCTCTGTGCGCACCGTAACGCGCTCGATAACGCAGTCGCGCATCCAGCTTCCGACGACTGCCGAGCCGGTGCATTCTATAACGGTAAGATCGCGCACCGTAACATCGTGTACGGGTCTTACGAGCCTCACCGTAGCGCCGTCGCGCATATACGGGTAGTCTGATACCGTCCCCGCAGGCTTGCGCGGCACCGACTCATGCGAACCGTCAGCACGGTAAAAGGGAAATACGGTCGCGCCCGACGCACGCAGCGTCCTTCCGCCGTCCGAAACCTCGGCAACGGTAAGGAACTCGGCAAAAAAGCAGGCGACGCCGCTCTTGTACGATCTGCCGAGCACCCAGTCGTAGGTGCAGTCCTCAAGTATCGTGCAGTTGCGCTGGCTCATGAGGTAAATGAGGTCGCCCTCTTTTGCGCCCGATGACTTTGTGAGCTTTACGGTATCGGAAAAGTCGGGCATATCCTCGGCGAGCTTTATCTCCTCACCGGCGCTGCCGCTGATATCGAAAAGAATGCTGCCGAGGGGAAATATCTTCGTCCCGTCTCCGTCGCCGTACACCGTCTTTCCGGAGGGGATCTTTACAGAGGACATACGGTATGTTCCCGCGGGGATATACACCGAGTCGCCCGCCTCAAGCGCGGCAGTCAGCGCCATTCCCCAGTCGCCCGCCTTTACTTTGTCGCGGAATCGGCGGATATCGTTGTCGGCAAGCGAGGAAATATCCTCGGTGGTCTCCGCAGCGCTGCCGGCGACGCCGCTCGTGGTGTCGCCGGGCGCTGTGGTGCCGGGATCGCCGGCAGTCGTTTCGGTGGAGGAGGACGGCGAGCCGTCACACGCCAAGAAAACAAACGGTGATATCATAGCAAATATTATCAGAGCCGCAAGCACGACTGTATGCCTTGACATTTTCATCGTCAGTCGTCTGCGCTCTTACGTACGCAAAGCTTCACCGCCGGAACCGCCGTGCAGAGCGAAAGCGCCGCAAGAACTGCCCATGCAGCCATGCCGACGTCGCCTGTCGCGGGAGCGTCTCCGCCGGGCTTGGTCTCGCCGGGCTTCGAGCCGCCGTCGGTCGCGGGAGGATCGGTCGCGGGCGTTTTGCCGAGCGAATCGGCAAGCGCACGCAGAACGGTCTGCTTCTCGTCAAGCACACCGGGAGTAAAGCTTTCGGAATCGGTCGCTTTCATGACGGGCGTTCCGCTTTGGGGCTCATAGGAGGTAGCTACGCCCTTACCGGCAGTCAGAGAGTCGATGATGCAGGTCGCCGATGTGATATCGCCCTCGCGCGGGCATACCCACATACGGACGACGCCGGAATTTTCAAGGTTGAAGCCGTTTTCGACAGCCGCCTTTTTTGTCTCAAAATACTTGCCGCCGGTCTTGTCGTTTATAAGCACCTTCACGGACGGGTCAAGCTCGCAGCCGGAATCGGTCTTCATGTCGTTGCGGTATGCGTCGAAATTGTATTCGACCTTTCCGCCGCCGAGATCCTTCACAAAGCCGCCGTACACCGGATCGGCTTTCTTGTAGCAGTCCGAATAAACGCACCAAACCATTGCGATCTCGCCGGGCGCCAGCACAACATCGCCGGGCGCAGCCGCAAGATAGGTGTAAAACTTGACGTCGGCTGCCGCGACCGCCGCGTTTTCCTCAACGGACGCGCCGTTACGGTAGAAAATGCGGTAATTGTAAAGGTCGATTGCAGCATCCGAGGCGTTCATTATCTCAAAGCCCTCGTATGTGTCGTTGCCCTTCGGGTTGCGCAGTATTTCGGTGATCACAAGACCGGGCATATCCGCCGCAAACGCGGGGAGTGCCGCAAGCGTCAGCATGAACGCCGCAATAATGAGGATCGCCGTGAATTTTTTCATTGTTGATTGCCTTGCCTTTCTTTTTTGTATTCTTGGTTTTAAAATTGTATACATTTTATCGGGCACAAAGAGGCTCGCCGCCTCTTTTTTGCCCGCTTATGCCTCAGACCGAATGCTTTATAAACAGAACGTCGCGCCGCTGGAGCTCGATCGAGATATAAAGCTTTCCGTTTTCGTAAAAACCGTCGGGGTAGTCGAAATTGAGCGGAAAATCCGATATGACCTCGCGCCGACGCCATGTCCTCATATCGTCGTCGGATATCCAGACGGCAAGAGGATTGCGCTTCTGCCTGTCGGGATCGTGAACGAGCGCGATCCTGCCGTCGGGAAGCCCTATCAGCTTCGGCTTGCAGGAGGGATTTGGAATGTCGGTGGGCACGAACCCGCTCCACGTTCTGCCGCCGTCCGACGACTCGCTGTACCACAGCACATCCTTCGTAACGCGTATGAGCATTGCCACGCGGCCGTCCGAAAGTTCGACGATCGTCGGCTCGCTCCACACCCACTGAAGCCCCGTTTCGCCGCGTATCAGAAAATGCGGGCATGGGCATATCTCATATGTCGCGCCGCCGTCACGACTCAGCGCCACGCCGTTGTCAACATAGTCGATGCCGACGTCGGTAACGCCCACATACATCAACTTTCCGCTGCGGCGGTATGTTCCGCCGTATTTGGCAACAAGGCGTTCGTTCTCCTCCGCGCTTATCGGGTATCTCTGATAAGGTATCAGGATGTCGCCGTTGCGCAAAACGATCTTGCCGCGCATGAAGGTGTATGCCTCAAGCCCCGGGAACGGTCCGCGGTCGGTCCATGTGTGACCGCAGTCGGTGCTGACCATAACGACCGAGCGCCAGTTGAAGAACTGCCCGTTGTGCAGCGTCAGATATGCCTCGACGCGGTCGTCAAAGCAGGCGACCTCGGTGCAGTATACGGCGCATCCGTTTTCGGGGTATATAGAGACGGGCTCGCTCCATGTCGCGCCGTCGTCATAGCTGTGAAAAAAGTAAACGCGGTTTCGTGGAGCCGGCTCGTATGTATCGCCGCACTGAGCCACCATAAGCAGGCTGCCGTCGCTCATTCTGCGAACCACCGGCTCGCAGGAAAGCGTATCTGTGTTAACAAGTCTGATCTCTGCCATCCGTTTTGATATATCCTTTTGCCTTTACGGTCATGCGGCGCCGCCCGCAAAAAACAATGCCGGGCGCCCATCTCCGCATCCGGCATTAATAATATCACCCGCGTTGGGGTTTGTCAATCCCTTCGGGTCAAAAATTGTATACATTTTATAATGATTGTGCACTTTATTCGCATCAGACGCCCCGATAAAGCACTCGGAACGCCCGTTTTTGTACATAATTTATATGTTATTGTGCACAATTACGACAAGGCGTCACTTATACAGCCGCAGCGTCTCGTTGTAGCTTCGCACTATATCGCGCAATATATCGAATTGAGTGAAATCGGCGGGGTACGCAATGTTTATCTCGCGCATCATGCTGAGATTTTCGACCGGCAGCGCTACGATCTTGCCTTTTTTCAGCTCGTCAAGGCAGACGCTGCGCGCAAGGATGGAAACACCGAAGTCACGGCGTATCAGATCCTTTATCGTTGCGATGTTGTCCACCTCAAGTATCACGTTGAAATCGCTTATGCTCAGATTATTGCTCTCAAGATGCGCCACGAACAGGTTTCGCGTTCCCGAGTTGGGCAGACGCAGTATCATCCGCTCCTTTTTGAGCTCGGAAAGCGTGACCATACTCTTTTTGGCAAACGGATGATCGGGAGAAACGGCAAGTATAAGATAATCCGTGTCCATAAGCAGATATTTTATGCCGGGATCGTTTATCCTGCCCTCTACTATCGCTATATCAATATCGTATGTCTTGAGCATGGCATAAAGATTGCTTATAGTGTCTGTAATCATTTTAATGTTAACGCGGTCGTTCTGCGAGCAGTATTTCGCCAGAGATTCGGCTATCGGGTTGCTCTCCGCGGTGTGCGTAACGCCGACCGTGAGGTGCGTCGTAAGGCTTTTGCCGTCTGAAAGGCTTTGCCTGAGACTGTTATAAAGCCCCACCATTTTGAGTGCATATTTGACGACCTCGCCGCCCTGCTTGGTCAGGACCAGCTTTCCGCTGCTTCTTTCGAATATCCTGACGCCCAACTCCTCCTCGAGCGCCTTGATATGCTGGCTTACGGCGGGCTGCGTTATCGAGAGCTGTTTTGCCGCCGCGGCAAAGCTGCCGCATTCGTTCACCTTGAGCAGCGAGTAGACCTTCGTATCTATCATTTCCGACCTCACATAAGAAAAACTTATCGACATACATCAAATCATAATTTGACATTATCGAATTCATGGCTATAATTATAGTACGATCCGAGCTGAAAATCAAGAGGGACAGCGTGAAAAAGCACAATGTGCGTATTCATATGCCCCTCGCAAAATTTTTTTCGGCGCATTTTATGCACCGACGGAAAGGAAGGAACAGGATGCCGACAGTCAGACGCAGCTTTCTGCACGGCGCGTCGCCCGCAATGCAGGCGGCGCTCGGTATATATTCAAACATGACATACTGCAGCGACGATGACGAATATGACGACGACCGTGACGGCTGCTGCGCAAACGACCGAGGCACCGCCGCGCCGAAGACCGACGCACCGCCGGTGTGCCCGTCGGACGGTCACACGCACGCCGATGGGGGCGGCACCTGCGAGGAGGCAGCCGATGCTTGACAGGATACATTACGACCAACGCTATGTGTCGCTGCTCGAGGTCTACCGCTCCGGCTCCTACACCGCCGCGGGAAGCGCACTTGCGCTCACACCGTCGGCTGTCGCACAGCAGATACGCTCGGTCGAGCGCGAGCTCGACACTCAGCTGTTCGAGCGCGGCGACCGCCGTCTCGTGCCGACGCGCGAATGCGAGATCATTATTAAATATGTGGAAATGATCCAGTCGATGTGCCGCCGGATGTCGGACGACGTAGAGCTTTCCAAAAGGAATCTCGGGCGGCTTTCGGTCGGCATCACGCCGAGCGCTATGAACAGCGCCTTTTCCGGCGTGCTGGCACGGCTGTCGGAGAAGGATCCGTCGGTGCAGATAACCGTCACGACGGGCACAGCCCCGCAGCTCTGCGAGCAGCTTGAAAACTACGCGATAGACCTTGCGGTCATAGAGGGCAGCTGCTGCACCGACGGCTTTTCGGAGGTGATGCTCGACACCGACCACCTCTCTGTCGTAGTGCCGCCCGACAGCAAGTATGCCGCCCGCGGAGTCATAACGGTCGATGAGCTGAGATGCGAGCCGCTCATAATGAAGCCCGCCGACTCCGGCACGCGCCGCCTCTTCCGCGCGGGTATAGAGGGCGCGGGCATATCCCCCGAAAAATTTTCGGTCATAATGGAGGTCGGCGCACTTGACACCATAATCCGCCTCGTCGCGGGACACTACGGGCTGTCGGTGCTGTCAAACAAGGCGTGCGCCGAGGCTGCGGCTGCGGGAGAGATAACGACCGTACCGCTTCAGGGCATCAATATGTCGCGCACGATACGCCTTGTATACCGCAAAAAGCGCGACTGCCGGGAACTGCTCGGCGCGATACAGCGTTCATACGACGCGGCGATGCGCGAATGCCGCGCGTCATCCGATTGAATTACATAACAAGAAAGCGAGAGCGTAAACAACAATGAGATCACAGGCAAAAGAAAAAGAACTGTTTGAGACAATGCCCGTAACGCGGGCGATAGCAGAGCTTGCCTTCCCCTCGATCATGGGGCAGATAATACTCGTCATATACAATATGGCAGACACCTTCTTTGTAGGTCTGACGCGAAGCGACGAAATGATAACGGCTGTCACCGTCTGCATGCCCGCGTTCATGTTCCTTTCCGCCATTTCAAACCTCTTCGGAGTCGGCGGCGCGAGCGTTATATCGCGTTTTCTCGGCTCGCATAACAGAGAAAGTGCCGGGCGCACCTCCGCGTTCGCCATCTGGGGCTGCATGGCGGTGACCACGCTCTACTCGTTCTTCGCGTGGGTCTTTATGGACTCCTTCGTAAACCTTCTCGGCGGCGGCAACAACCCCGTCGTACATAACGAAGCCTGCCGCTACATGACCATCGCCGTCGTCATCGGCGGAGTCGTGACCGCACTCAATACGCTGTTTTCACACCTGGTGCGCGCCGAGGGACGTTCGATGCAGGCAAGTATCGGGATAATGCTCGGCGGCATACTCAACATGGCGCTCGACCCCCTCTTCATGTTCGTCATTCTCCCCCGCGGCAACGAGGTCGTGGGAGCAGCCCTTGCCACCATGCTCTCAAACGTGGCGGCGCTCATCTACTTTATAATAATAATCGTAAAGAACCGCCGCGTGCTCGTTCTCTCGGCAAAGCCCGAAGCAGCAATGTTCCGCGACAAGATCCCCTCCGCCGTCATAAGCATAGGCATTCCCGCCTGCCTCATGACGCTCTGCGAAAATATCTCGTATGCCATACTCGATAATCTCATGTCGCTCGCGGGCACCGCGCAGCAGGCGGGCATCGGCGTTGCCAAAAAGGTCAATATGCTCGCTCACTGTATCGTCCGCGGAATGTCGCAGGGCGTGCTGCCGCTGATAGGCTACAACCTTGCCTCCGGCAACAAGAAGCGCATGAGAAAGACCTTCTATATCTCCGCGGGTACCTCGATCGTCATCTCCGCGCTCTGCATGACCGCCTGCCTTCTGTTCGCACGCGAATTCATCGGTGTATTCATCCCCGAGGCTTCGGAATCGCATGAATGGGGCAACAGATTTCTCCGCATCCTCTGCATCGGCGCTCCCTTCTCCGCATGGGCATATGCCGTTATCTCCTTCTTCCAGGCTACGGGTCACGGCGTGAAATCGCTCGTCCTCGCGCTGCTCAGAAAAGGCGTGCTCGATATCCCGCTCATGTTCATACTCAACTCGGTCTACCCGACATACGGCATCGTATGGGCAACACCCATCGCCGACATCCTTTGCAGCATCTGCGCCGCCGTGCTGTTTACGGTGTTCATAAAAAAACACGGTCACAGTAAGGTCACGGAGCCTGCGCGCGCCGATGCGGTAAATACCGCCGAGGCCGTGCAGCAGAGCTGACCGCCGGATCTTTAAGAGTGCTCCGTTTTGCGGAGCACTCTTTTTGACTTTGCACCGCAATATATTAATCAAAATTGAACAAAATCGAACGGCATTTGGCTTGCATTTTTGCACGAAACGATGTATAATTAAGCTTGCAATAATTTTTTCAAGAGGTATCCTTATGAAAAATAATATATTACGCCTCCTCAGCGCCGTGCTTTCGCTGGCGCTGCTTCCCGCCTGCCTGCTCTGTGCCTGTAAACCGGGCAGCAACGGCGGGGACACGACACCCGCCGAGGAATCCACCGGCACGCCCGAGCCGCGGCTCCTCACCGTTGTTGATAAGGGCGAGGCAAAGCTTGAGATCGTTCGCCCCGAGGAAAAGACCTCCGGGATCATGACCCGCTTCGGGCAGGCGCTGCGCACAAAGCTCGGCAACTATTTTCAGACATACTTCACCCTCTCCGAGGACTGGTACAACGAAAACCTGAGCGGCGTGACTCCGCCCAAGGAAAGATATGAGATCCTTATAGGCGCCACAAACCGCGCCGAAAGCAAAGCAGCCATATCCGAGCTTGCAGCCGGCGAATATATCATCCGCGTGACCGACCGCAAGGTGGTGATCGCGGGGTACGACAACAACGCGCTTGCCGTTGCGCTGCGCTATTTCTTTGTCGAAATGTGCAAATACTCCGACTATTCCGACTCGGAAACAAACAGCCTTGCCTTCCCCATCGGGCTTGAGGTCAAAAAAAGTGCCGGTGCATCCGACCTGAAGAGCATCATCAGATCGGGCAGCGACCTCACCGGCGAGCTTGTATCACGCGTTTTCAAGTCGTCCGGCGGGCAATATCAATATGCTCAGGGCGGCGCCTGCGACGGCGAATACATATACCTTGTATATATGAAGAACGACGTCGGCGTGATAAAGAAGGTCCGTATGTCCGACTGGACGCTCGTTGCCACAAGTGAACAGATAAACACCGGTCACGGCAACGACATGACATACGACGCAAACAACAACCGGCTCGTGCTCGTCAACATGGCAGACAATATGATAACCTTCATATCGCCCGAAACGCTCGGCGTGATCGGCACAAAAAAGCTGAACTACCCCTCATACGCCATAGCATACAACACGTCCACCGGCGGATACGCCATCGCCTCGGGCGGTGAGATACTTATCACCAACGACAAGTTCGAGGTCTCAAACAGGATACCGATACGCGACTTCGGCTTTGTCGGTCAGGGCATGGATGCCGATGCAAATTTCATCTATCTTCCGCAGAGCGCCCAGAGCGGTGTCAAAAACAAAACGAACATCATTCAGGTATACGGCTGGGACGGTCAGTATATCACAAATGTGACCGTGTACACCTCGATCGAGAGTGAAACGGTCTTCCACAGCGGAAACGACTATTACATTTACTTCAACGACGCCGCATATTCGGCGCCCGAGGTATACAAGGTGGAATTCTTCCGCGATTTCAAATAAGAAAAACTGTACCGGGCTGCGGCACTCATGTGACGCAGCCCGGTATTTTTTATTCTTTATTATTCTTTTCCGGCGTTCAGCACGTCGATGGCTGCCGATATGTTGCCGCCTGCGGCAACGAGCGCAGCGTCGGCGGCGGTCTCATCGGCTCCCGTCTCCTCGCATATGATGCGCACGGCGCGCGCGCGCAGCTTTTTGTTGCTCGGATTCATGTATACCATGTGGTTGTCGTACACCCTGCCGAGCTTTATCATCACTCCGGTCGAGATCATGTTCAGAACGAGCTTCTGTGCGGTCCCCGCCTTCATTCTCGTGGAACCGCTCACGACCTCGGGCCCCACCACAACGGCTATCGCAATGTCGGCAAGCCGATTCATCGCTCCGTTTTTGTTGCAGGAGAGCGCCACCGTCGTCGCCCCGACCGAGCGCGCATACCCCAGCGCGCCGCAGCAATATGCCGCGCTGCCGCTTGCGGATATCGCCATACACACGTCCTTTTTGCAAAAGACGACGGCTTCAAGATCCTTCTGCGCGTTTTCGGCTATATCCTCCATACCCTCGGAAGAACGGAACATCGCATCTCTGCCGCCCGCGATCACACCCTGTATCAGCTCGGGCGAAACACCGTATGTCGGAGGGCATTCGGTGGCATCGATAACGCCGAGTCTGCCCGACGTTCCGGCGCCTATGTATATCAGTCTGCCGCCCGCTCCGAGGCGCTCGGCAATAAGATCTATCGCGCGCGCAATGTCGCCGAGCTCACGCTCAACGGCAAACGGAACGGTCTTGTCCTCATCGTTTATTACGCGCACTATCTCCGCCGTCGTCATTTTGTCGATATGTCTGCTGTTTTTGTTCGTCTTTTCGGTCGTAAGGTCACTGTAATTCATAATGCTCCCCCATTGGTCATCCGTTATTTTCAGCCGCAGCCGCGGCATAGTCCGCCATAAAGCGCCCGCGCACGTCGGGCGACGGCTCATCTCCCGTTGCCTCGCAGAACGCACCGTACACCGGCGGCACGTCGGCGCGTATCAGCTCGACTCCTCGCGGCACGCGCTCCGCAAGCGCGGGGTAAATACCGCCGTCCGCAAACAATCCCCCGCCGAGGACCACACGGCACACGGCGTCGGGATCGTCACGTCGCAAAATACCGTCGGCGGCACGCACAAGCCCCGCAAGATGCTCCGCATTGCGCGCGATTATCCCGCAGCTTACCGCGTCTCCCCCGGCTGCCGCAGCGAACACAAGAGGCGCCAGTGACGCTATGAGCCGCTTGCCGCCGCGATATATCATCGGTATCGCATCCCATGCCGCGGCTCCGAGCTTCTTTTCGACCGCCTCGGTCAGAGATGTGGCGTCGCCCCTGCCGTCGTGAGCGCAAAGGACTGCCGAAAGCGCGTCTCTGCCGATGTCGTAGCCGCCACCGCCGCCGTCGATGAGATATCCCCACCCGCCGATGCGGTGCAGCACCCCGCCGCAGCGCACAAAGCAGACCGATCCCGTCCCCGCTATCAGACACACGGCATCTCCGCGTCCCGCTGTCGCAAGCAGGCAAAGCGCATCGTTGCCCACCGTCACCTTGTCGGCAGCACCCGCAAGAGCGGACTCAAGCGCATGGATATTCCCCGTCGCGCCGGAAACGCCCGCAAACAGCGCCGTCACCCGCTCGCCCACGGGCAGCGCGGCACGGAGAGTGTCGGCAGCACGGCGCAGCCGCGCTCCGCTTTCGGCAGCACCGACATCGTTCGGATTCGTCGAGCCCGCAAGTGTGCGGCATATTATGCCGCCGTCACCGGTGCAAAGCACCGCCTCGGTCTTTGTTCCGCCGCCGTCTATCGCAATATAATATGCCACCGCCGCACCTCCGTGATATTTTTTCCTATAAATTATATCACATTCAAAAACGGCTTGTCAATACGCGGGCTGTTATTCCCCCCGCAAGCCGCCGTGCATATCGAAAAACAGCAACTTTAAAAAAAAACGAAAAAGGACTTGACAGATGTTCACAGATAGCGTATAATATCAATTACACTGAACACGGAGGTTCAAAATGCAGTACTTTTCAACAATAGTGGTCGGAATAATGACCGCATTTGCTCTTGTCGGCATAATCGACCAGCTCTTTTTAAAAAACCGTCTCGGTCTCGGCGCGGAGTTTCAGCGCGGTATTGAAATGATTGGTCCGCTCTGCCTCGCCATTGTCGGTATAATTGCACTCGTGCCCGAAATGAAGTGGGGCATCGAGCACACCCTCACCCCCCTTTACCGGACATTGGGGCTTGACCCATCGATGGCGGTCACATCCATCCTCGCAATAGATATGGGCGGCTATCAGCTTGCCGAATCGGTCGCGATAGACCCGCTGATCGGTCAATGGGCGGGCATCGTATACGGCTCCATGATGGGTGCCACCATAGTATTCACGATCCCCGTCGGTCTTGCGGCAATAGGTAAGCAGGACGTTGCCGCCTTCTCCAAGGGCGTTCTTTACGGTATCGCCGCTATCCCGATCGGCACCTTTGTCGGCGGTCTTGTCATGGGCATCCCCGTCGGCACCGTAGCGCTCAATCTCATTCCGCCAGTTATCTTCTCTGTCATCATCATCGTCTGTCTTGCCCTGTGGCCCGGAAAAACGACTGCGGTGTTCAGAGTATTCAGCGTTATTATCAACATAATTGCAATGCTCGGTCTGGGGCTTGCCATGGTCAAGGACCTCATCCTTGTTCCCATTGCCGGCAACGGCGCATTTGACCTTGATTCCGTCCCATTCTTCGGCTCACTTGGCTCAACGGCTGAGGGGATAGGAGTCGCGGGCTCTGTCGGTCTCGTCCTTGCGGGCGCGCTCCCCTTCGTTTACTGCCTCAACAAGTGGCTCAAAAAGCCGCTCGGCAGACTTTCCCGCCGCTTCGGACTTACCGACGCCGGCGTGACCGGCTTCCTGCTCAGCAGCGCCAATAATATGGCGATGTTCGCCACCA
This sequence comes from uncultured Anaerotruncus sp., assembly GCA_905210995.1. GTDB lineage: Bacteria > Bacillota > Clostridia > Oscillospirales > CAG-272 > CAG-390. Next base: position 7,157 of record CAJLZE010000035.1, on the reverse strand, counting down.
TGTCAAAAATGAAGGAAAAGGAAAAGATACTCAACACCGCATTTGCCGTCTGCGCGGCATTCATAATCGGCGATCACCTTGCCTTCACCGCGGCAAATGCCCCCTCCTGCATAGCGCCCATGATGCTTGCAAAGGCTATATCCGGCGTAACGGCAGTAGCCATAGCCGCGCTCTTCAACAGAACCAAAGACACAGAAAATAAAAATCCCGAATCGTCGGAGATCACGAACGGAGAAGAAAAATGACAAGACATGAATTTGATCTGCTTTATACGATACGCAACAAAGGAAAGAAAAGCGTACGCGAGCTTGCAGAGCTTACCGGCACATCGATCGGATTTGTCAGCGAAAAGCTGCGCGAATTTACCGACCGCGGATATATTGATGCCGCAGGCATCACTGATGCGGGATATACGGCGCTTGAGCCTTATCACGTAAAAAATGCTATTATAATGGCTGCCGGAATGTCCACACGCTTTGTTCCTCTCTCACTTGAAAAGCCCAAGGGACTGCTCGTGGTCAAAAACGAGGTGCTCATCGAGCGTCAGATAGAGCAGCTTCGTGACGCCGGAATCAAGGAGATAGTGCTCGTCCTCGGCTACAAGAAGGAATCCTTCTTCTACCTTGAGAGCAAATACGACGTAAAGATCATAATAAACCCCGATTTCCACATCAAAAACAATATCGAAACCATCTGGCTCGCGCAGAAATACATCGGCAACAGCTATATCTGCTCCTCCGACGACTATTTCACCGAAAACCCGTTTACCGATTATGTATACCAGTCATACTACTCATCCATCCATGTGACCGAAAAAACAGGCGAATGGTATATGGACAAGGACTCCAAGGGCAACCTCACCAAGGTCCGCTACTACGGCGAAGAGGGCGACGTCATGCTGGGACACGCATACTGGAACAACGACTTCAGCCGGGCTTTCCTGCGCCTTGTAAACGAGCATCATGAGCTCGGCGATTACGATGATAAGCTGTGGGAGGTGCTGCTTGCCGATAACGTGTCAAAGCTTCCGCCCATGCAGGTAAAGGTCTATCCCGACGGCATCATCTTTGAATTCGACTCACTCGACGAGCTGCGCGCATTTGATACCTACTATGTCAAGGATACACACAGCAGGATCATGAAGAACATATGCTCTGTTCTCGGCTGCACCGAGGAGGACATCACCGGATTCAAGGCGATAAAAGAGGGTCTCACCAACACCTCGTTCGTTTTTGAGGTCAAGGGAAAGAAATATGTTTACCGTCACCCCGGCGACGGTACAGAAGCGATAATCTCGCGCAAAAACGAAAAACGCGCTCTTGAGATCGGCAAATCGATCGGCGTTGATCCGACCTACATTTATATGGATGAAAAGGATGGCTGGAAGATATCTTCATTCGTTTCGGGCATACGCATTCCCGATTATTCGAATTTCGAAGATTCCAAGCGCGTGCTGTCTGTGCTGCGCCGTCTGCACGAGCAGAACATTCAGGTAGACTGGGGCTTCAGACCGTGGGAGGACGCGCTCGACATAGAAAAGCTTTTGCGTCAAAACGGCGAGATAGCCGTAACCGACTTTGACGAGCTGAAGGATAAGGTCAGAAAATGCTATGATGCGACCAAGGGCGACGGCGTGACTCCCCGCTTCTGCCACTGCGACACCTATGCCCCCAACTGGATGCTGACCGACACCGAGACCATCCTTATAGACTGGGAGTACGCCGGAAACGCCGACCCCGGCTGCGACGTGAGCTGCTATGTGATGGATGCCATGTATGACACCGACACCGCCGAAAAGTTCGTAAAGGAATATTGCGGCGAAAGCTTCAACGACAAAATGCTCTTCCACTACTTTGCATATGTCGCTGTTGTCTCCTACTACTGGTTCGTGTGGGCACTCTACCGTGAGTCCTGCGGCGGCGTTATGGGTGAATCACTTCACAACTGGTATGTCATGGCAAAGCGCTATTCCGATTATCTCAACGAAAAATTCGCACTCTGATACAGATAAAAGCTCCCCCGCCTCTCCGTTCAAGAGAGTCGGGGGAGCTTTTTTGGTACTGTACCGGTGTCAGGACACCTTGTATTCAAGCGTGCGCTTGAATGTGTCCACCGTGCCGTCTTTGTGAGTTATTTCGATTTTAAAATTGCCTCGGTATGTGCCCTTGCCGTCTGCCGGGAACTGCCCCTGGAAGTCATGGGTCGGCTCGTGTCCGTAATCGGTCCATACATTTCCGACAACGCCGATATCCACCGTGGTCCAGAAAATGCCGAGTGTCCTTTTCTGCACGGTGAAGGAAAGCTTTGCGACCTCAAACGTGGCGGCGTCGGTGCTGTAATATGCCGTCATCCACACCATGTCTTCTTTGTCAATGTAAAACGAGTAATCCAGAGAATCGCCGAGTGTGGCGACCATATCCCCGCGGCTAAGGGCACCTGCGGGTATTACCGCGGTGAGCAGCATAAAGCAGCCGAGAATCAGTGTGATAATGCGCGTGAACGTTTTCTTCATTCTTTTTCTCCTTTTCTTTTATTGTGTAAGCATTGCCATTGTGTTGCCTTTGCCCCACATTATATAATACCCCCTTTCGCCGCGTTTTTCTTCAAAAAATTGCTGATATGCAAAGCATATCAGCAATTTTTTTATTTTTCAGCGTGTTCTCCATCCGACGCCGTCTATGATCCGCGATACTTCGGTCTCCGACACGCTATCCGGCACCGCCAGCCACATCATATACTTACCGTCAAACCACAAGTAAGTTCTGCCGTCGGATACTTTTGAACATATCACGTCGTAACCGCCGAACTGCCCGAACTCAAACGGCTTGCCGTCCTCACACGTGTAAATGTGAGTCGAACCCTTCGGTGCACTTTGCCTGAAACAGATCTTTTCCCCGCTTGAATTTATGTACTCAAATTTCGAAACGGTCGGGGAGTCGATCCATCCGTTCATATAATAGCCCTTCGGCAGCTTTCTCAGGCAATATATATCTCCGTTCAGGTACTCGCCGTATGAATCATCATCTGCCACATTGACCTCAACATTGCCGCCGTTCTGAGTAAAGACAAAATAACCTTTATCCTCCTCGCAGAGATTCATAGCCGCACACCCGGCAAGCGCCAGCGCCGCAGCCAGTATCAACGCACGGATGATCCTTGCGGTCTTTTTGGCATTCCTGCGGACATTGAAGCCGACGATCCTGCTCATTGACTTGTAGTGGATAGCCGAACAGGCTGCACTCTCGGTGCACATCGCCAGTTCCCCGTCATATTTTTCGCACATGGCATCCTCAAGAGCCCGTGCAAACGCCGTATATTCCGCGCTGCGCATCATATTGCACCCTCCTTCGCCAGCGTTTTCAAAAGTATCCTCTTGCCGCGCGCAATGCGCGTGTATACCGCCTTTTCGGATATGCCGGTAAGCGCCGCGATCTCGGCTATCGACATTTCCCGGCAGTACCTGTAATACATGACCGTGCTGTACTTTTCGTTCATCCTCTTTATCGCGCTCACGACCGCGGCATATCTCTCGCGCGTTTCGAGCGCCGCAACAAAGTCGTCGTCCGACGGCACGTCGTCATAGCTTTCGATCTCGTCAAAGCGGTCGCGGTCGCCGACCAGGTCAAGCACCTCGTTTGCCACGATGGTGAGCAGATATGCCCGCAGCTTTTTGTCTCCGCCCGCCGTGTCCACCGTATCTATGTTCCGCACGATCTTGAGAAATGTGTTCTGCACCACGTCCTCGGCATCGCCGTCGCAGTTTGCTACCCCGGCATTTCTCAGCCTGTGCTTGGCGAACTTTATCATGTCGTCATGGTAGGCAGTGTAAATATAAACGATCTTTTCGCGGTCGCTCTCATCGGCTGCCGCCATCAGAAGACAGAGCATAAACACACCTCCCTTTCCAACATAATATTTAATTTATTGTATCACAAAACGTTGAAGAAGTCAATATATACCGTGCCTGCGCTCTCAGTTTACAATACTTTTTACAAGCTGTCCCCACTTTTCGGGATAGCACGCAAGCAGCTCTTCGTGCTGCAGATCATGCTCGTGTATCACCGGATGCGCAAAATGCCGCAGATAGCGCTCGCGGTACTTTTCACCCATTTTCAAAGCATAGAAAATATGGATCTCGGTGCCGGGAACACTTATATTGTCGGGCAGCGGCGTGATAAGGTCGGAATAAAACTGGTTTTTGCAGCTCCTCATCGTCACATAAGGACGCGCACCGCCGAACATCCCCATAAACGCGTTCACGTAATCGCCCATTTCCGCCGCACGCTTTTCAAGCCGCCGCTGAAGAAAACGGCTCGCGAATTTTCCGTCGCGCACGAGAGGATAGATCAGGGGCACCAAAAGATCGGTCTGAAGCCTTGCGGCAAATTTCGACGACTGATCGAGATCCGAGCTGCCGAGAATGCCGTAGTCCATATGGATATTCCGCCGCGCCGCCAGAAGCCCGACGAACGAACCGCCGAGCGAGCAGCCGTAAGCCGCGCGTATGCGCCCGCCGCAGTGTTCCCTTATATATGCCTCGATCTTTTCGGTCTCCCCGATCATCGTCGTAAATTCGGTGTCCTCGTTCTCGTCAAATCCGTCATAGCTGACGCAGAGAACGCGGTAATCGACCGCGAGCGGCGGGATAACATGACCGAAGTTGCTCTTCCAGTGGCAGCAGGTGCCCGGCAGCAGCATGACTGCGGGCGCTTTTTCATCTCCGAACGAATATACCTTCATCTTCCCACGCCCCCGAGATATCCGCTCTTCGCATTCTCCTCCGTATCGTCGGATTCATCATAGGCATCATAGGGCGCCGACGGGTCGTGCACTTTCTTTTTGAAAGGCGAACAGAGCTTGTCCCTGTGTGCAAAAGCAAATCCAAAATCGTCCGTCCACCCGGTGTGCCCCGTGATAAACAGCGGCTGCACGCCCATCTTTTTCAGCCTTGTCTCCAGAACGGCAAGCGACCTCACGGCAAGCTTGTTGTCCTCCGCAAGCGCCGATATAAAGCTGTACCCGCCGTCGGCACCGAACCAGATAGTGTCGCCCGTAAAGAGATATTTATCGTCGATAAGATACACCATGTGTCCACATGTGTGTCCCGGCACGAGAAAGCATTTTATCTTTATATCCCCGATGCGCAGCGTCTCACCGTCGCGCACGAGCTGCTTTTTGTTGTTTATCGTCACCTGCGGCAGCTTGTAAAGATGATATATCACCTTGCGGCGCACCTCGCCGGTGAGATATCGGTTTTCCGTCTCGCCGATATAAAGCTTTGCCTTTTTAAAAAGCCCCGGGCTGTCAGCCTCGACCGCGCCCACATGGTCGGTGTCCTGATGTGTAATTAGGATATGGCGTATCGACTTCGGATCGATACCGAGCCAGCCCATTTTTTCGGCAAGGCGGTCGTAGTTATAGCCCGCGTCGATCATGATCGTGGTATCGCCCTTGCGGTAAAAGAAGATATTCGCCACCCATTCGCGCACACAGGCGACGTTCTCATCGATCCACCCGGTGTTCAGCGGCTTGAATATCTCCTTGCCGCGGTACATCCTGCTCATTTCTTTTTTCTGAAATTCGGTTGCCTTTTTTGACATTTTTATTCTCCCTCAGCTTATTTCATCATGCTCCGACGTTGCACCGCCAAAAAACGGCTGCACGTCGATAAAATTCCTGCGGATATATCATCACAAGCTCCGCGTGATCCATCTTCGGAATCGAACATACGCAAGGTACACCGATGGTTAGCATCGGCTAACCGAACGCTCTTTGAAAAGCTGCCCGCGGGCAGCTTTTTTATAACTTGCAGTCATATTATAGCACAAACCGACTCACTTGGCAAGAGCACAGCAATTTTTTTCAACACGAACACGGAAAAACAGGGAATCGGCGCCTTTGCAGCGCGCCTCTCCCCGTTTTATCAAAGATCAGAACAGCTGCCCCGGCAGCCTGAGCTTTTCCTTCAGCGGGAAGGTCGCCTCATACCGTTCAAAGCCCTCCGGGTCTTTCTCGCACACAAAATATCCCTCCGGGTCCTTATATGTGCCGGATATACCGTCAAGGAATCCGGGCGTCAGCTCCTTTATGAGAAAATAGTCCGCATCCGGGTCGTCGGCGTAACGCACGCCTTTGGTTTTGGCGGGAACGAACCCCGACTTACCGTAAAACAGAATGTTTCCTGTGATGGCAAGCGCGCCCGCACCCATTTCACGGGCTTTTTCCATTGAATAGTCAAGCAGGCGCTTCCCGTAGCCGCGGCGCTTGTACGCCGGCGCAATGCCGATAGGACCGAAGGTCATGATCGGCACGCGTCGTCCGTCATCGCACTCGATCTCGGAGCGCACGTATATGACCTGCCCGATCAGCTCGCCGTCAAGCTCCATAACAAAGTCGAGCTCGGGCACAAATGCCGGGTCATTACGGTAGCAATGCAGTACATAGTGCTCCATGCAGCCCGGGCGGTATACGTTCCAGAACGACTCGCGCGTCAGGCTTTCGGTGTTTCGGTGATCAGATTCTCTTTCAGGGCGTATGATAACATTATCTTTATTCATAAGGATCTCCTTTGCGTTTTCCCGATATTCATACACCGGACAGACCGCGCGTCAAACGGGAGCTTACCGTTCCCCCTCCGCTCACGGTATCCCGATAAAAAGCGCAGTGACCATCCGGTAACTCATATTATAGTTACCGAAAGGTCACTTGTCAAGAGCTTTTTGAAAAAAGATCACTTTTTTCGCCGCCGCAGACAACAGTGAAAGCGAAATAATGAGCAAACAATGTTTGATAATGTAGGGGCAAAGCCCGGCAAAGCCCGAGGCAGCCCATCCCGAAAATATAATTTGGTAAAGTAGGGGAGGGGTTTACCCCTCCCGCCGTTGGAATCTGCTTAAACTTCATTGTCGGGAGGAGCAGAGCCCCTCCCCTACGGCAGTAGCCGTGTAGCAGGTTTGAAGCTCGAAATCTTTCCAAGGCTCCCTCTTGAGGGAGCTGTTGCCGGAGGCGACTGAGGGAGTAAAAAGAGGCTCCCACTTCGGCGGATAAGCGGGTATAAAGGCAAAACCTACCTCAGCCCTCACTGTTCACTGTTCACTCTTCACTCTTCACTTTTTCCTCTTCACCCGTCCCGAGTTCATAAGGTTCGGAGATGCAGC
>CAJLZE010000034.1 GCA_905210995.1 uncultured Anaerotruncus sp. | reverse complement strand
GGAGTATTCGTTAAACTACCGAGGTAATCGTTAAACAGCCGAGTTCTGATAATACCCCTTATGAGAAAATCGGCGATGAAGTTTACCCCGTGGATACTCCCTTCGATATTCCTGATAGCTGGGAGTGGGTTCGATTTAAAGATTTAGTCGACTATTCGATGGGAAAAACGCCTCCACGGAAAGAGACGGAATACTGGAGCAACGGTAAGCTGGTATCGCAAGACCCATCTGACGAGCCTGCAGAGGCTCTGCTGGAGCGTATCCGGGCAGAGAAACAGCGGCTCATCAAGGAAGGCAAAATCAAAAAGGACAAGCACGAATCCATTATTTTCAGACGGGATAATTCTCATTATGAGAAGTTGGACGGTGTGGAGCGCTGTATCGACGATGAACTGCCCTTTGAAATACCCGAAAACTGGTGCTGGTGCAAGATTGGCACAATCTTTACTCTTCAAGCTGGTAAAAACATTCAAGCCGCAGAAATCCACGAGAATCCCTTTGCAGAATCCTATCCGTGCTACGGAGGAAATGGCATTCGAGGGTATCCTAAATACATTGGGAGTTATGCTCGGCTACTGCGTTTTGCGCTTGTATAAAAAGATAAGCTCAAAGGCCGCAACCGGATAATAAAGGATAATAAAGCGGAAGATTTCGCCGCGAGCGCGGGTAAATCGCTCTTATTTCTTAAAAAGGAGCACTTAAAATGAAAAAATGCAATGATTGCAATTGCGAGATGATCGAAAACAGCTCGTTGAGCGGCAAACACCCTTTTGAGGTCGATTTCAGCGAACGGGTAGATATCTCGGTCAGCATTCCGACGGGCAAAAAAGGCAGCTTTCTCGGCATCAGTTACGACATACCGAACATATGCGAGCTGAAAGCAAGAATCTGCCCCAAATGCGGAAAAGTCGAACTTTACACCGACTTCGGTCCACAACAATGATCAAAGCCCCCGTCTTTATGCAAAGGCGGGGGCTTTGATCTGCACAACAGGGCTGTTTACGGTTCTTTCTTTTCGTCCGTTTTTGCGAGTGTAAAATCAAATTTCATTTCAAGCGCAGCAAAAAGCTTTTGCATCACCTCGTCCGCAAGGGCACGGAGGTTTATTTTGCCGATATACGCAAGCACTTCTGCCTGCTCCTCCTCGGGCACCCTGTACGCGCGCAGCGAAACGGTGAGAAAACGCTCGACCTTCTTTTCAAGCGAAAAATGAATGTCACACTTCCTCGCCATATACCCGCGCATTATGCCCGCCGTGCCTATTTCGGTCTCATAAAAATCGCTTTCGGAATAATCGGGCAGATATGCGCCGAATATCCTGCGCAATTCACGCGCCGTGTGCTGGAAGATATACTCCGAGGTATTCGGCAGCGAATAGACCTCAAGGTAAATATCGCGCAGATTCTCGTTGAGCTCGGTAAGCACGAGCTGTATCGCGGTCTCGGCGGCATATGTGTAGACCGGCGGCAGCTCTGCCCCGACTATATCGCGTGCCGCGCCGAACTGCCCGCCGAACATAAAAGCGATAAGCTCGCCGAGAACACCGTCCTTTGAACCGAAAAAGTTCTGAAAACTGCTGACCGATACCCCCGCCTCGCTTGCGATCTGTCTTACCGTCGTCTGCTTGTACCCCTGTTCGAGAAACAGACGCACACAGACCGAAAGAAGGTGATTTTTCGTCGGGATGCTTCCCATTAGTATTGTCATTTCCGCACCTCGTTGTTTTTTATTTGATACTTGTATTAAGTATACCATACGGTGTGAAAAAATGCAATACCCGCGGCACATACCGCGCATAAAAATCTCGCATGGCGTATATCCGCATCTTCCGGAACGCCGAACGCCCCGCAGGCGCACAAAAAATACGCAAAACCTTTGACAAAGCGGCATATATGAGTTATAATAGTATGGAACATATTCTGAGGGCATCCCCTGCGGCGAGCACGGTCGGATCGCCCCGGTTCACCGAACGGAGAAGCATCATCAAGATGAGTGACAAGTATACTATCGGCGTTGATTTCGGCACCCTTTCGGGGCGCGCGCTGCTCGTAAGAGTGCGCGACGGCCATGAAATGGCTGACGCGGTCATGGACTACCCTCACGGCGTTATCGACCGTACCCTGCCCGAAACGGGCGAACAGCTTCCGCCCGACTGGGCGCTTGAAGACCCGCACGACTTTCCGCTCGTGCTGGAGCATATAATCCCCGAGGTCATTGCGCGCGCGGGAGTAGACAAGCGCGATGTTATAGGCATCGGCATCGACTTCACCTGCTGCTCCGTTATGCCGATATACGCCGACGGCACGCCCCTCTGCTTCACCGATAAATACAAGGGCAACAAGCACGCGTATCTCAAACTCTGGAAGCACCATGCGGCGAACAAGTACGCCGAGCGCATGACCGAGGTCGCCGCACGCCGCGGCGAAAAGTGGCTGCGCGCCTTCGGCGGCAAGGTGTCGAGCGAGTGGATGTTCCCGAAGATATGGCAGCTCTATGCTGAGGCGCCCGATATATACCGCGAATGCGACATGATCGTTGAGGCGGGCGACTGGATGACATGGCTGCTTTGCGGCGTTATGACGCACGGCTATCTCTATGCCGCGTACAAGAGCCATTACATGATACACGACGGCGGCTTTCCGTCCCCCGACTTTTTTGCCGAGCTCGACCCGGGGCTGCGCGACGTCGTTAAAGAAAAGGTCAGCGCACCCGTTGCGATGCCGGGCGTATGCGTCGGCAGAGTGACGCCGGAGGCTGCGGAGCGCTTCGGCCTTGCGGCAGGTACGGCTGTCAGCTCTGCATCTCCCGATGCGCATATCGCCGCTCCCGCGGTGGGGTTTGAAAAATGCGGCGAGATGTACGGCGTTCTCGGCACCTCGAACTGCTATTACGCGCTGTCGAAGGAATTCAAGGACGTTCCGGGGATCTGCGGCTGCGCGTGGGACGGTCTTGCCGAGGGGCTTTACGGCTATGAGGCGGGACTTTGCTGCGGCGGCGACCATTTTTCGTGGCTTGCCAACAATTTCACCCCCGCGGAATACAAAGCCGAAGCCGAGCGCCTCGGCATCCCCCCGATAAAATACATAATATCCAAGGCAGCGGCAAAGCGCCCCGGAGAAACGGGGCTTGTCGCCCTCGACTGGTGGAACGGCAACCGCTCGGTGCTCGTTGACGCCGACCTCTCGGGGCTCATCATAGGAATGAACCTTCAGACGCGCGTTGAGGACATCATGCGCGCGCTGATAGAAGCAACGGCATTCGGAACGCGCGTGATAATCGAAAACTTCCGTGCGCACGGCATTGACGTAAACTACTTCTACGCCGCGGGCGGCATCGCGCGCAAGGACCCATTCACGATGCAGCTTTACTCCGACGTATTGCAGCTCCCCATACGCATAGCGGGCTCCTCTCTCATGCCCTGCCTCGGCACGGCGATACTTGCCGCAGTCGCGGCTGGGACCGACGCCGGCAGCTATGCAACGATACATGACGCAAGCATGGCGATGCGCAGCCTCAGCGACACGGTGTACACTCCCGACCCCGAGGCAGGCGCTGTGTATGACAGGCTTTATGCCGAATATCTCGCGCTTCACGACTATTTCGGCAGAGGCGGCAGCAATGTAATGAAGCGCCTGCGCGCGATCGCCGCAGACGCTCGTGAATAAAATAAAAGCGGAGACAACAGCAATGAGCAGTAGTATCAAGGACACGGTAAAAAAATATTCGAAGCGCTATTTCATAGACGCAATGGGCGCAATGGCGCTCGGGCTTTTCGCCTCACTTCTTATCGGAACGATCTTCAAGGCGCTCGGCATGATCCCGCACTGCGGATTTCTCGCCCAGATAGGCGGATATGCCCAGAGCGTCGCCGGACCCGCCATGGCTATTGCGGTGGCGTATACGCTCTGCAAGGATCCCCTTGTGATATTTTCCTCCGCAGCGGTCGGCTTTGCCGCCAACTCGCTCGGCGGTGCCGGCGGACCTCTTGCCGTCCTTTTCATAACGATAGTCGCCGCCGAATGCGGCAGGTTGGTTTCGAAAAAGACCAAGGTGGACATAATAGTAACGCCCTTTGTCACGATATTCGTCGGCGGGCTGCTCTCGATACTCACCGCGCCGTATATCGGCAGGCTCGTCGGATACGTCAGCGACTTCATCGGCTGGGCGGCGCTTAAAGCTCCCTTTGTTTCGGGACTCATAATATCCGTCGTCGTGGGCATAGCCCTAACGCTCCCGATCTCGAGCGCCGCCATCTGCGCGGGGCTCGTCCTCACGGGCAGCGCAGCGGCGGCAGGCTCATCCGAGGGACTTGCGATCGCGGGCGGTGCAGCCGTTGCGGGCTGCTGCGCTCAGATGGTCGGCTTTGCCGTCATATCCTTCCGCGACAACAAATGGGGCGGGCTGCTCTCGCAGGGTATCGGAACGAGCATGCTCCAGATGCCCAATATAATCCGCCACCCCGCAATATGGCTGCCTCCCACACTCGCCTCGGCGATAACGGGACCGCTTGCGACCTGTGTTTTCAGAATGAGGATGTACGGCGCCGCCATCAATTCGGGCATGGGCACCTGCGGGCTGCTCGGTCCGATAGGCATAGTGCTCGGCTGGTTTGACTCGGCAAACGGATATCCCGGCACGGTCGGCGCGCTCGACTGGGTGGGGCTCGTACTCATCTGCTTCCTGCTTCCCGCCGCTCTCTCATACGCATTTTACCTCGTTTTCCGCCGCATTGGGTGGATAAAGGACGGCTACATGAAGCTCGACTGACCATCTCCTCCGCGCATCCGAAAAGAAAGGAATCAAAAAATGTTCGAAGAAGACGAAGAAGAATACGAACGTGACCCGGACGAATCAAAAGGTGCAAAGGTCTGGCGCACGGTAAAGACCGTCGTGCGGTGCCTTGTGTTCACCGTGATATTCGGCGTGATACTGCTGCTGCTCGCCAGAATGTTCATGTCCGGCGACCCCGCGTCAATGAAGGCACTTTCCGTGAACGACCGCGTGGTCGAAGCATACAATAAAAACGGAGGGCTGCGTGCGATAGCTCAGGTCAGCCAAGTGATAACGCATGAAAAGGACGACGAAAAGGGCTACAATTACGGCTACTTTTCGGTGACCGATTCGGTATTCCTTCCCGAGGCGGATCAGGTGCAGGCGGTGTTCAGGTACAACGACAGCACGCTGCGCCATCTTGCCGAGGATTATGACCTTGCCGAAGAGCCCGACAAAAACCTCGATTGGTACGACGTCACGCTGCGCGTGATAATCGACCGCACGCCCGAAAACAAGAAGGACAACGGCGAAACATATTGGGACGACCCCGACGCGGTGAGAACTCTCCGCATACACCCGACCGACGTAAAAAGCGCGACAAAGCCCCTTTACAGCTACCGCCGATTTACGTTTGACGGCGTTCCCTCGGTCGAGGACGAGACGGTGCTCGCAGTGTATGTCGATGTTTACTACAAGGGCGACGTCGATTACAACAAAACACCCTACGGTGCTATGCGCATATACACCGGAGGCGTTGATCTTCACGACTACAAGCTTTCCGGCAAAGATATCAAGGCGATCAAAAAGCAGCTCGGCAACTGAGCGGCATTATTGAAAGGCAAGCGAACCGTATGAAATTCAGCTTTAAATTCGAAATAACCGATAACCGCCGCGAAAGCGAAGGCGCGGAACGCACTGGTACGGGATCCCGCATCCTCGGCGAGCTCGCAAAGGGCGCCGGTGCCGCGAAAGACGCGCTGAAAAAGCATCTTCCGAAGCTCGGCAGACTTGCCGACAGCATTTCGGACGAGATAAAGACCGATGTTGCAGCCGTGCGCGACCGCGACCCCGCAGCGCGCAACGACGTTGAGGTGCTGCTGCTCTATTCGGGCGTTCACGCGATACTCGCATACCGCGTGGCTCATAAGCTCTACCTCGGCAAAAAGTATTTTTCGGCGCGTGCCGTCAGCCAGCTTGCAAAATTCATCACCGGGATCGAGATACACCCCGGAGCGAAGATAGGCAAGGGGCTCGTGATAGACCACGGCACCGGTGTTGTTATCGGCGAGACCGCCGAGATAGGCGACAACTGCACGCTGTATCAGGGCGTGACCCTCGGCGGCACCGGCAAAGACACCGGAAAGCGCCATCCCACGCTCGGCAACAATGTTATGATCGGCGCGGGGGCCAAGGTGTTGGGACCCTTCCGAATAGGCGACAACGCAAAAATCGCCGCGGGTGCCGTGGTGCTTGAAGAAATACCCGCAAACGCAACGGCGGTCGGCATTCCCGCACGCGTTGTAAGGCGCGACGGCGTGCGCGTGACAGGCTGCAACGAGGAGCTGGATCAGGTCCACCTGCCCGACCCCGTAGCACAGCAGTTCTGCCGCCTTGAAACACGCACCGAAAAGCTTGAGGCTGAGCTTGAGGCACTGCGTGCCGCCATGAAAAAGGAAGCCGACGGGAGCGCAGGCACCCCGCCGACAGGCGATCAGTGATAAGCCCGTATTATTCATATTCAGATAAATCATTTTGAAAAAGAAAGGATACGAACCATGTCCAAAACACTTACACCCCGTACACTTGTCTGGGCGCACCGCGGCGCCGCCGCATACGCTCCCGAAAACACACTTCCCTCATTTGAGCTTGCCGCCGAAATGAAGGCTGACGGCTGCGAGACAGACGTTCATTTCTCCAAGGACGGCAAGATAATGGTGCTTCACGATGCCAAGATCGACCGCACCTCAAACGGTCAGGGACTTGTCACCGACTACACCTACGACGAGCTTCAGGTCTTTGATTTCGGCATCAAGACCGACGCGCGCTACAAAGGCACCCGCATCCCCACGATGGACGAAGTATTTGAGGTCTGCCGCCGCAACGGAATGACCATCAACGTCGAGATCAAGTCTGCCGATCCCGAAATGCCCGCAGCACTTGACGCGTGCGCCAAGGCTCACAATATGCAGGACGGCGTTCTCTACTCCTCGTTTGACCATGAGCAGCTCGCGCGTATGCTCCGCGTCAATCCCTCGGCTTTTGTCGCTCCCCTTTACGGCTTCAACATGGTCAAGGCATGGGATTACTGCAAGAACATGGGCGCTCTCGCATCGCACCCGCGCTTCAATCAGATAGAGCTGTACGAGGGCTATGTCGATAAGTGCCACGAGCTCGGCATCCGCGTTCACCCGTGGACCGTTGACGATGCCGACGTTGCAAAGAAGCTTGCCGAGGCGGGCTGCGATGCTCTCATCACCAACCGTCCCGATTACGTGCGCGAGGCACTGGGACTTGTGTAACAGCCGTAAACAGCTTAAGATACATAGAGATGGGAGTGACTCATCACGATGGGTCACTCCCATCTCCGTAAATGCGGATAAGAAGGAATGCAAATGAAGATCACACCTTATTCTGTCGTTCTCGGGCTTCCCGCTCCGCTGCGCTTTGCCGTAGTCGCGGATATGCACGCAAGACCCGCGCCCGGGCTGCCCGAACTGATCCTGAGCGAAAAACCGGACGCACTGCTCATGCCGGGCGACATATTCGACACGCGCGGCAGCCGTGAGGATGCCCTCACATTTCTCGGCGCTATGGCGGCAAAGCTGCCGGACTTCTGCTCGTTCGGCAACCATGACCGCCATATGAAAGACGACGACCGCGCGGAGCTTGACCGCATTGGCGTGCGTGTGCTCGACAACACCGCCGTGACCTTTCGCGGTCTTACCATCGGCGGGCTGACATCGGGATTTTTCACGGAATACCGCACGGACCTCGAAAAAACACCCGCACCGGACCTCGTGTGGCTTGCGGAGTTCGCCGCCATGCCGTCGCCGCACCTGCTTCTCTGTCACCATCCGGAATATTACCCCGAGTATATCAGAGACACCGTGATAGAGCTCACAGTCGCCGGTCATGCGCACGGCGGGCAGTGGAATTTCTTCGGCCGCGGCGTTTTTGCGCCGGGACAGGGGCTTTTTCCGAAATACACCGCAGGCGTATACGACGGCGGCAGGCTTATCGTCAGCCGCGGCGCAACGAATACGGTGAAGGTACCGCGCTTTTTCAATCCGACCGAAACTGTCATAATAAACATAAAATGAGGAGTGATATCACTCCTCATTTTTTTCGGGCGGCTTATAATCTATGCGCATCACGTCCTCGGCATCGAGCTCTATTTCGGGAATCATGACCGCGGGCACTCCCGACGCCGAGCTTACCATTGCCGCCAGCGCCTTGGCATACGGGAAAAGCGCTCGGAACGTCGCAATATGCACCTCTTCGCGCGGCAGCCCCGCCGGGCAGGTGAAGAAGCCGGATTCAACTACCTTGAGCGTAAATTTTTCGGGCGCCGCTTTGCTTTCGGCAATAAGGGTCATTTCGGCTCTGCCGCCCGTGCCGCCGGAATAAATTATGTTGTATGTGTATCTGAAGCCGAGTTGTATCGTCTCGCCCGGCTCGAGGCGGTTCACGAATGAGACCTCGTCTGCCTTTACCGCCTTTATTTCGATCTTGAGTGACCGGTTATCCATTCTTACTCCGCCTCATATACAGACTATAAAGAGCCACGCAAGCGCCGCGCCGATAAGACCGTCGCGCTGATAGCCCTGTCCCTTTACAAGCGACCACACGAACATGAACGCGGATACGACAAAAATTATTATCCCCATCGTTTTGCACACGCCGCGCTTGACGTCGAGTATGCCGAAAAGCCCCGCCAACAGCATGAGAATGCCCACGGATGCCGTAAGTATGCCTATAAGATCAAGATCGAGCGCCGACTTCAGCGCCGTGCGCACCGAGGGCACCAGTGAATCTATTCCTATTATTATGTAGATCAGGCTGATGACCACCCTGCATGAATTCGTTTTGCTTGCTGCCATTGAAATGAATACCTCTTTTTATTTTCGCACGAAGAACGACCGCAGCCGTCCGCCGTCTTATATATTTTACACCACAACGCCCCTCTGTGTCAAGTATAAAGAGGGTGTTTTAACGCCGCACTACGGCATTGATGCCGGCAGCCGGAAAGCACCGTTTTGCCGCTCAAAATCGAAGGATCCGGACACGAGGGCAGTATCCGCCGCGATCGCATCAAAAATGCCGGCATCTTGACCGGCATTTTTGACGCTTTATGTGAACTGAGAATTGTAAAGCCCCGCGTAGAAGCCGCCGGCACGCATCAGCTCTTCGTGATCGCCCTGCTCTATAACGTTTCCGTCCTTCATAACAAGTATAAGATCGGCGTTCTGTATCGTCGAGAGCCTGTGCGCTATCACAAAGCAGGTGCGTCCCTTCATCAGCTTCATCATAGCCTCCTGTATCTGCTGCTCGGTGCGCGAGTCAACGTTTGACGTCGCCTCGTCAAGAATGAGCATAGAGGAATCGGCAAGCATTGCACGCGCTATGGTTATAAGCTGCTTCTGTCCCTTTGAAATACCCGAACCGTTGTCTGTGAGCACGGTATCATAGCCCTCGGGCAGCGCCTCAATGAAGGTATCTATATGTGCAGCCCGCGCGGCGGCGCGTATCTCCTCGTCGCTCGCGCCCTCCTTGCCGTAGGCAATGTTTTCGGCAACGGTGCCGCCGAACAGCCAGGTATCCTGAAGCACCATTGTGTATGCCCCGCGCAGCGACGCGCGCGTTACTTCTCTTATCTCATTTCCGTCAACGCGTATCTCGCCCGAGTTGACATCGTAAAAGCGCATGAGCAGGTTGATGACCGTCGTTTTGCCCGCACCGGTCGGTCCGACTATCGCAACGGTACTTCCCGGCGCCGCATGAAGGCTCAGATCCTTGATTATCACCTTTTCGGGACTGTAACCGAACCGCACGTGCTCAAGCTCCACGTCGCCCTTCACCCCGGAAAGGACCGCGGCACCCTCGGCGTCGTCGGGCTCGGGCAGCTCGTCGATGAGCCTGAACACACGCTCGGCTGCGGCAAGCGCCGATTGCAGATCGGCAAGAATGTTGGCAAATTCGTTTATCGGTCCCGCAAATTTGCGCGAATACTGAACGAAGGACGAAAGGTCGCCGAGCTCAAGGAAGAAGACCGATGCGGGAGCCACGGTCCCCGTGAGCGACAGCATAAAGAATATACCGCCGACCATTATCACGAGAGCTATCGACAGATTGTTGATGAAGTTGACCGACGGTCCCAGTGCCGCGCCGTGATAGTCGGCATTGTAATATGCATTGCAGGCATCGTCGTTGCGCTCGTCGAACTTGCCGACAACGGTCGCCTCGCGCCCGTATGCGCGTATCGTGCGCTGCCCCGAGAGCATCTCCTCGGCATAGCCGTTGAGTGCACCGAGCTTTGCGGAACGCAGCCTGAAAAGCGGCCTTATATGCTTGCTCTTGAGCCGCGTGGTTATGATAGATATCGGCACGGTAACAACGAATATCACGATTATCACCGGCGATATCGAGATCATCATCGCAAGCGAGAAAACGACCGTGACGACGCTCGAGCATATCTGAAGCAGGTCGTGCGACAGAGACGCGTTTACGGTGTCAACGTCGTATGATATATGGCTGATTATATCACCCGTCGCGTGTGTGTCGAAATAGCCGACGGGCAGCAGCATGAGGCGCTCGAATATCTCGCGGCGCAGCGTGTATGTTATCCTCTGCCCGAGCTTTACGAGCAGCAGCGACAGACAGAGCGACAGCACAGCCGAGTCCGCATATGCAAGCACTAGCAGCCCCGCATATCTGAAAACGGTGGGAAAGTCCACCTTGCCCGCGCCGAGGTCAATGGCGTTTATCGCCTCGCCGGACAGCTTCGGTCCTATGAGCGCGAACAGATTCGACGAAAGCATCAGCACGAACGCGGCAAGCACGAGCCACTTGCAGCGCCAGAGATAACCGCCGAGTCGCCAAAGCACGCGGTGACGCGTTTTTTTATCCAGCTTTTTAACCGCATTTGTGTTGTTGGGGTTGCTTTGTGCGCGGGGATCGCCGAGCATTCCCTTGGCGCCGCCCATTCTTCCGTTATTCAAGGAAAGCACCTCCCATCTGCGACCGGCTTATCTCACGGTAGACCTCGCAGTTCTCCATAAGCTCGTCGTGCGTGCCCGAGGCAATAAGCCTGCCGCCGTCAAGCACGAGTATGAGGTCGGAATTCATGACCGAGCTGACTCTTTGCGCCACGACCACGACGCTGCCGCCCTCTGCGGCTATCTCGTCGCGCAGCGCACGGCGCAGCGCCGCATCGGTCTTGTAATCGAGCGCGGAGCTTGCATCGTCAAGCACGAGTATCTGCGGCCGTGCGGCGATAGCACGCGCTATAAAGAGGCGCTGGCGCTGACCGCCGCTGATATTCGTACCGTTTGCCGTAAGCATGCGCTCATATTTCTCGGGAAAATGCTCTATGTATTCTTCAGCCTGCGCTATCCTTGCCGCGCGGACGATATCGCCGTGCCCGAGCCCGCGGCCGAAGTTGATATTTTCCTCAACGGTATCGGCACAGATGAAATCGTTCTGCATTGCAACACCGAACATGGAATGAAGCTCATGCTCGGGTATCGTGCGCACATCTCTGCCGTCGATGCGCACCGAACCCTCGTTCACATCGTAAAAACGCATAAGGAGCGAAAGGAGCGTGGTCTTTCCGCTTCCCGTTGCTCCGATGATACCGAGCGTTCCGCCCTTTGGCAGCGAAAAGCTTATATCATTTACAACTTCCTTCGAGCTGCCGTTGTAGCCGAAGCTGACATGATCGAAAACTATGCCCTCCTCTGCCCTGCGCGGATATTCGCTCTCGGGCTTTACCGAAAGATCCTCGGGCGTCAGCAGCACCTCTTCTATGCGGTTTGCCGACGCGCTCGCCTTTGATATTATAAGGAATATACGCGACACAGACATCATCGCCATCGAGATCAGCGTGAAATACTGAATGAACGCGATTATCTTGCCCGGCTCGGACGAGCCGCCGTTCACACGGAAGGCGCCGACAACCACGACCGCGGTGATGCCGAGGTTCATGAACAGGTTCATGAGCGGATTTGCCACCGACATCGTTGCATTCGTTTTGCGCTCGACGGCGGCAAGCGAGGCGTTTTCACGGTCAAAGCGGCGGCATTCGTAATCTGTCTTTGAGAGCGCCTTTATGACCCTTATACCCTGCGCATCCTCGCGCACGACGCGCGTCATAGAATCCACCGCACCGCGCACGCGCGTGTAGAGCGGCAAGCCGCGGCTGGTTATCCCGTATACCGCAATGAAAATGAACGGCAGCACGGCGACCATAACGAGCGTCAGCACGGGGTCGAGCGTCACGGTGATGGTCAGCCCGCCGATAAGCAGTATCGGAGCGCGTACACCCATGCGCTGTATCGAATTTATGAACTGATGGATATTGTATGTATCGCCCGTCAGCCTGCTCTCAAGGCTTTCGACGGTAAATGCGTCGGTCTGCGCGGGCGAAAGACGCATTGTGCGTTCGAACAGGTCGTGACGCACGGCACGCGCAACATCCTTCGCCGTGCGCGCCGCCATGCGGTTGGCTGTCACATTGCCGAGCACGCCGAGAAAGGCACAAATGATCATTATCACTGCCCACATGACTATGCGGCGGCTGCCCGCCGCAAGATCGGGCGATACCTCGGCGCCCATCGGCTTTATGACGTCTTGTATGATATGACTCAGAATATACGGCAGAGCCAGCTCCACCATGGTCCCCAGCACCTTTATCGTAAGCGAGAGACACATATAGCGGCGGTGCGGCTTAAGATACGCAAGCACTGTCCTCATTGGGAGTCGTCCTCCGCTTCGATCGACACCTTGGCATATTCCGCCGCTCTACCCGCAAGGCGCGAGAGCATCGACATGAACATTTCCATCTCCTCGTCGGAAAGATCCTCTGTCAGATATCTGTTCCACTCGCGCACCGCGCTCTGCACGGCAGGCAGTATCTCAAATGCTTTTTCGGTCGGATATACCTCGACCACGCGCTTGTCGGTCGCGCTCTGACGGCGTTCGACATACCCGCAGGATTCGAGGTATGCAAGATTGCGCGTTACGTTGCTCTTGTTGATGTAGGTGCGCTTGGCTATTTTATCCTGAGATATACCGGGGTGACGGCACACGGTGAGGATGTAGCTCGTGTGCGCCGCGCCGATGTCGGTGTCCTTAAGCTTGTCCCCTCTCCACACCGCTCCGCAACGGCTTATCACATTTATATATCGCATAAGCGACGGCATTTTGCTTTGTTCCGCCTTTCATGAACATCTGTGCGGGCGCAAATATGGTTGCGTCCGCAACATTATGACGTTATTATAACACAAACCGGGGAGAAAATCAATCCCCCCGGAAAAAGTTTTATTATTCTTCCTCTTTCGTCTCCGCATCGCTCATCACATCAGCATATGCGTTTTCATACGTCTCGGTGATAACGGGATCAAGCAGAGCCGAAAGCTCGTTTTCGTGTATGAACTGAATGACCACCTGCGGACGGAACCTGCCGATCGCATCCGTCGAAAGATCGTGACCGAAGCGATATCCGACATCGCCGAAGGTACCCGAAAAATACTCGCTCAGCAATATTTTGTCCCATTCGTCGCCGCTCAGAAATTCAAGCAGCACCGTCGGCTTTACAGGTATCTCGTCGCGGTATTCACTCTTGGAATATGTGGCTTCGATATCGTAGAAATAACCGAAGGTGATGTATTTTTTCGTGGTTTCGCTCGGCAGCGACACCGTGCGGTTGCGTATCACCTTTTCAAGTCCCGCACGCCGCGCAAGCGTCCTTCCGTCGGTGAGCTGCGTGATAAAGCGCAGTGAGTCGAACGGTATCAGCCAGTGGCCTTCGGTATATTTCGCCGGCAGCGACTCGAATACGGTGCGGTAAATATAATACGCGCCGAGCGAATTGACCGAATTTTCGGTATTGTTGTAAAGCTGCCATGCATCGGGTATCGGGCAGAACGTCGCGGAAAGGTCGACCATACAGTCCTCGCCCTCCTCCGCCATAAGCGCCGAAAAGCGCGCAAGGCGGGTATCGGGGCTTATGCTGCCGAAGTAATCGGGTATTTTATCGCTGCACACCGTCTGCGAGTTCGGTATCACCGCCAGACGGTACTCCGCGCCGTATGCCGCAAACACATCGCGCCTGAATTTTACGGCGTCGGCAAGCGCCCTCACCTCCTCGTCCGAGTAAAATTCCCCGATGTAATCTCTCACATAATCGTACCCGTATTCGGTGTCGTATACGTCAAACAGATATCCGTCGTCTCCGACTATGATATCCTCATTTTCGACGCGTCCGAAAAGCAGATACTTGAGCTTCATTATATCCCGGCGCAGCGGCGCGCTGCGGTAGAATACATCGTCAAGCCGGTATGCCGCG
This sequence comes from uncultured Anaerotruncus sp., assembly GCA_905210995.1. Classification (GTDB taxonomy): domain Bacteria; phylum Bacillota; class Clostridia; order Oscillospirales; family CAG-272; genus CAG-390. The sequence continues at coordinate 9,265 of CAJLZE010000034.1, read as the reverse complement.
CCGAAATCGTATTTTTCGCCGTCGTAATACCCATCGCACAGCTCGGTATGCCCCATTATGACGGATATGCCGTAATAAACGGCTCCCGAAAGCAGCACACCTATAAAAAACACCGCGCACACGAGCGCTCCGCCGCGGCTGATCGCACATTTTTCGGGATCGCCGGGAACACCTTTGCTTTTCAAAACATTTCTCCTTTCCCCATACGTCAGAAGGTGATGTACTTGAAGGGCGACACGGCATATCCCGGATACTGCGGCATGATGACGAACACACTGAAGACAAAGCACGCAAGCAGACCAACGCAGTACACGGTGCGCACTACTGCACCCGCACGCCCGCGCGACAGGTCAACGCCGTACCAACCGAGGACCGACGGTATCACGAGCCATGCCGCAGCCAGCAAAGCCCAGATATATTCCTGATTGAAAACGGTCATATACACCATATACGACTGATAGGAGCCGAGGACGGTGAGCGTACTGAAATAATCGAGCAGCTGCCCGACAGAACGCAGCTTGAGCTGAGTCCAGAAAAGCGACACGAGCACCAGAGTGACGATGCGCCCGACCGTCCGCGTTGCAAGATTTCGTCTGACTAGCGAACTGCCGCCACCGCCGCAATGCACGGCGCGTTCGGCTGCAATAAGAAGAATGAGCGGAAGAAAAGCGACAAGCATCGGGATCGACGCCTTGAACCACAGCGCGGTGATCGTTGCCACGACAGCGCCGGCAAAAAACGAGGCTGTCCTTTTGCGCCACGTGACCCTCACGTCGCTGCCGCGGCACGCCACACGCTCGATGGGAAGGGCGACATAATCCTCAAGAAAATCACCGAGGCTCCTGAAAAAGCGCCGGAGATAATCGGTTGGCGTGCAGGCCGCAAACGGATAATAAAAGTCGGATTCTATCTTCATCCCCATGATAAGGGCAAGCCCGCGCCCCATATCCGAATAGCCGGAAAAGGCAAAATACACGTTTGTGAGCATAAGCAGGACCAAAAAAGCCCCAACGCCGAGCTTGAGATCGCCCTCGGCAGCCACAGCCTCGCATATGCTGTCATATGCGTCTGCCATGATGGCAGAGATACCTATGCGCTTGACAAAGCCGCGCGCAAACAGCATATACCCGTTGGCAACATTGACAAGCGAAAAATCAAGCCGCTCCTCGGAGCTCAGCTTTACAAAATCGCGGTATTTTATGATCGGTCCCGCGATCATCACGGGAAAGAATGTTATGTAGAGACAGGCGTCCGCAAAGCCGGGAGGCGGCTCGGCGTCTCCGCGCGAGATATCTATCAGCATTGAAACGGTCGCAAGCAGATACACCGACACTCCGAGCGGCAGAAATGTCACGTCATACGCCTCGAGCCTTACGCCGAGTATGCGCAGAACGGTAAGCATGAGCACGCAAACCGAAACGCAGAATGCGAGCACGGTCTTTTTCGGCTTTTTGCGGCTGACGTAAACGGCATAAGCCGCGCAATACGCAAAAGCGGCGCTTACCGCCAGAAAAAGAATGCTCACGGGCGTTTTGATGTTGGCAAGAACATAAAATACCGCGCCGCATATGAGTATAGTCCATCTGCGGCGGCGCGCAGGCGTTATCGCCAGCGCCGCCGTCATGAGCGGAAGAAATATGAATATAAAAAGCGGTGATGTGAATTGCATTTTATACCCTGTCCGATGTTAATAATACTATCCCCCGCAGCCGCCTCCGACACGCGGGCAATGCTTGACCGTCAGATGACCTCGGGATCGCTTATCAGCTTTTCGAGCATTGCCTTGGCTGCAAGGATATCAGCCACCTGCTGGTCGCCCTTGATCTCGCGCTCTATGGTTATGGTTCGGTCGTAGCCGAGAGCTTTCAGCTTTGCGATAAAGCGGGGATAATCGACGAGCCCCTCTCCCATCGGCTTTTCCTTGCCGAGGTGTCTGCCGTCGGTGGGGTATTCTCCGTCCTTACCGTGAACGCCGCGCACATACTCGCCGAAAACGCCGAGAGCGTCGATGGGATTGCCCTTGCCGTACATAAGAAGGTTGGCGGGGTCAAGGTTTATGCCGAGGTTGCCGGTGCCGACGTCCTCGATGGTGCGGCGCAGGGTGACGGGAGTCTCCTGCCCAGTCTCAAAAAGAAAATACTGACCGTGAGGCAGAAGAGTTTTGCCTATGTAGCGCAGCGCGGCAACGACCTCGTTGTATTCGGTCGTTGCGGGGTTTTCGGGGAGGAAGCCGACGTGTGTAACAACGTCCTGCACCTCCATGCGGCGCGCGATCTCAGCGCCCTTAAGGAGCATTCTGAGTCTTTCGGCACGGTATTCGCGCGGCACGAGCCCGAGAGTGAGCGGACCCTCATAAAAATTCCAGTAAGCCATACCGTCCCAACCGCACCAGAAGGCGCTGACCTCCACGCCGTACTCACGGCAGGCTGCGGTAGCGCGGTCTGCCATCTCGGCGGTAAGAAAGGCGCTGTTCCAGCATTTGAGCTGACAGGTGGGCAGCCCGAGTTCGGCGACGCGGCGGATGTTCTCCTCCACGTTTGCGTTGAGGGATGTTATAACTCCGAGTTTTATCATAGCTGTATTCCTTTCAGAGATAAATGAGTTTACTAAATTATATCTCATATTTGCCGTCAAGTCAACCGCGCACGGCAAAAGATGACGTGTTTTCTTCTTACACGCCGAGTTCGGCGTCAAGCTCGCGTATCACCGCCGCTATCGCGTGATCGTGACAGTCAACGGTGATGCGGTCGGCAGCGGCTTTAAGCGCGGGCACGGCGTTGCCGACCGCATAGCCGATATCGGCGGCTTCTATCATCGACAGATCGTTTTCGTAGTCCCCGACGCACACGATATGCCCGGCGCCGACCATGCCTCCGATGCGCCTCACGGCTTTTCCCTTGGTATCTGCGGGGTCGTTTATCTCTATGCCGCACACCCAGCTACGCGAAATACTGTATTTGCCCGCGGTGCGGGCGGTAATGTCGGCAAACACCTCTCCGCTCGACTCCGCGCCGGCTATAACGGCTATTTTCGAGAGGGTCTCGGGAAGCCCCGCGCACACCTCGGCGGGCACGGCTGTGCCGTCGGCAATGCGGTCGCGCGTGACCTTTACAAGGCTGTCGGGCGTATAGAATATCACCGCACGCACCGACGGGTAGTCGTCGAAGCAGCCGAAAGCAAATTCCGCCGCACCGTCGCGGCTCACGCCGCCGCTGTAAAGTATGCGCCCGTCCGACGGATCGGCAATGACCGAGCCGTTAAGCCCCGCTATCGGCGCGTTGGCTTCTATGCGGTCGCGGAACGAATCGAACATATTCGTAAATCTGCCGCTCGCAAACGTGAATCTGCCGCCGTTATCCTGAAAATATTTCACCGCGCGGCAGTTTTCGTCCGAAAGCGCCTTGTCAACGTATATGGTGCCGTCAAAATCACTGCATATCAGCCAGCCGTCAAATTTACCCATCGTACCGATCCTTTTCTTTGTCTCTTACATTAATTATACCACATACGGCGGTACATATCAAGAAAAACCGTAAAAAACGCATACACGGAGCCGTGCGCGGAGAAAATATTTTCAAAAAGGAAAGGTGTGTGATGCACAATGAAAAGTACGGAAATATCAGCCTGCCGAGCACGAGAAATACTCGATTCGCGCGGCAACCCGACCGTTGAGGCTACGGTCTTTCTCGCCGACGGCAGCGAAGGGCGCGCGTCTGTTCCCTCGGGCGCGTCTACCGGTATATACGAGGCGCATGAAAAGCGGGACGGAGACCCGACTCGCTACGGCGGCAAGGGAGTGCGCGAAGCCGCGGCGGGGATAGAACGCGAGCTTTCGTCAGCGCTTTGCGGCGTTGACGCGGCGCGCCAGTACACGGTCGATCGCGTCATATTGCAGACCGACGGCACCGAAAACAAAGAAAACCTCGGCGCAAACGCCACGCTTGCCGTTTCTCTGGCTGCCGCCAAAGCGGCGGCTGCACATTTCGGAATCCCCCTTTACCGCTATATCGGCGGCGCGGCGGCAACACGTCTGCCCGTTCCGATGCTCAACATCCTGAACGGCGGCGCACACGCGTCGAACAATATCGAGATACAGGAATTCATGATAGTTCCGCTCGGGCTTGAGAGCTTTTCGGAAGCAATAAGGTGCGCCGCGGAGATATATCACACCCTCGGCAGTCTGCTCTCGGCGCGCGGGCTTTCGACCGGCGTCGGCGACGAGGGCGGTTTTGCCCCCGACCTTCCCACCGACGATGAGGCGCTCGAGCTCATATGCGAGGCGATAGGCAAGGCGGGCTATGACACCGACCGCGTGAGGATAGCGCTCGACGCCGCATCCGGCGAATGGTTTGACGAAAAGGACCGCCTTTACCGTATGCCGAAGCGCGGCAGGACCTATGACCGCTCGGAGCTTTGCGGATACTGGGAAACGCTCACTAAGCGCTTCCCCATCTGCTCGCTTGAGGACGGGCTCGATCAGCGCGACTTTGACGGCTGGGCGGAGCTTACCCGCCTCACGGGGCACAGGATGATGCTCGTCGGCGACGATCTGTTCGTCACGAATGTGAAAAGACTCCGCGAGGGCATAAAAAAAGGCGCGGCGAACGCCGTGCTCGTCAAGCCGAATCAGATCGGAACGCTCGGCGAGACGCTCGACCTCATCGCCGCCGCAAGGGATGCGGGATATTCCTATATCCTCTCACACCGTTCGGGAGAGACAGAGGACACCGCCCTTGCCGACATTGCCGTCGGCACGGGTGCTCCCTTCATCAAAACGGGCGCACCGTGCCGCAGCGAGCGCGTGGCAAAATACAATCGGCTCACCGCCATCGAAGCTGAGCTGGGACCCGCAGCGACCTACGGCTGCGCGGCACGCCCCGCAGCACGCGCCGAATAAAAACGCAATAAATAACCGAGCTGTCGCGCGTCGGCGCGACAGCTCTTTTCTGTATCCGTATCATCTTCGGGGCAGCGCATATTCGCCGACGAATCCGTATTCCGCACTGCCCTCGTCCCAAACAGCCGTTATCCCGTAAACGTACTTTCCTTCATTCATATCAAAGGAATAACCCCCGCCGTCCGATGTGACGTTTTCAATATCTTCTTTTGCTCCGCTGCCGTATTCATAGCTGACGACAGCGATGCTCCGCGGCGGACGATCGAATGTAAGCGCAGCGGTATTTCCCCTGTACGCCGAAAGAGCGCTCACACCCGTCGCAAGCACAGGCAGTGTATCACGGACCTCATAAATTTCAAGCCCGCGACCGGTTTCGGTGCGTTCGGTATTGTAGCTTCCCACAACAGCTCTGACGGACGGTCGTTCGGGCATCCCGGGCGCCGAAACATTAAGCGACGGCATACCGCTCCGCTCCGACAAAACGCCCGGCAGCACGGGTACCGCGTCCGCAACGAACCGTATGTCAAACCTCGCGCCGTCCGGCACGCATACGGTCGGCACGGAGTCCTTTTCGGAGTATCTGTACGACGGAATGGGCGACGAGCCGTCAGCCTCGAAAACAAGCGCACCGCCCTCCCTGCGGAAGGTGTATGTATATTTTCCGTCGTCCGTAAGGCAGACGACGCGGCTGCCGTCGTCGGTGTATGTTCCGTTCGCCATATACGAGCTGAGCATGGAGTATGCAAAATCGAAGGTCTTTTCGTCCGCATCAAGGGACAGCGTGGGCGTCTCCCATTCGTTCCCGCCGTATGCATAGTAAGACGTGCCACCGTCAGGCTCTCCCTCGATCAGCTCGAAATCTATCCATACATATTTCTTTTCGGATGCAGATGCACCGATATCCGTTCTGAGGCGGTACTTCTTACCCGTTGCCGTGTCATATCCGTCCGAAATGCGATATGTCAGATCGCACGAGCCTCCGCTGCGGATATTATACGCGATATCCTCAAACGCGACCGGTCTTGCCGGCTTCAGCATCTCCCATTCACCGTTCTTCTCGCCAAGCAGCTCAAAATACGTGCCGCACACCAGCTCGCCGGACGTTTTGTTTCTTATCGACAGTGAAAGCTCAAGCCCGCCGTTGCTGCGGGCTCCGCCGACCGCAAATCCGACTCCGGCAATGTCGCTCCCGCAGCCGGTAAAGCGCACCGTCGAACCGGAGGAATTTCTATTTCCGGGATTCGTCATAAAGCAGACCGCAACCGCGGCACAGGCGAGCACCGATGCGGCGATGAGCCAGAATGCGGGCTTTTTGTAGTTCAGCACCTTTCTGACTCTGCTGCCGACGCCCGTCGCGCCGAACGCGAGCGGGCAGGCGGACACGAGCCGCCTGCGGGCGCTGCAGCCGAGCAGGGCCCTTGAATACGGCACCTTGGCGCCGTCGCCGAACTTTGAAATGACCTTTTCGTCGCACGCGCTTTCGATATCGCGGCAAAGGAGGATATATGCGATCCACATGAGCGGGTTGAACCAGTACACCGCGAGGAGCATGAAACCGAGAGGCTTCCATATATGATCCCGCCGCGCGATGTGCGCCTTCTCGTGAGCGACGATGTACCTTGCGGCTTCCGCATCGGTATCCGACGGCAGGTATATCCGCGGACGGAACACACCGAATATGAAGGGCGCGGAGATGCGGTCGCATATGCGGGTGCCGTCGGCGGCGGCGACAGATTCTCTCACCCGAAGATGTATGGCGATGCAGCTCGCAGCCATATATATCAGCATGACCGCTACGCCGACGAGCCATATTACCGACGCCGCGTATGTAACGATCTGCATCGGATCGGCACTGTATTCGGGATGCGGCGAAAGCCCCGCCGCCAAAACGGGATTCACTGCCGAATCGACGAGCGGCAGCCCCGTATCAAGCGCGGGCACCGCCGCCGCGGCGATATCGGCCGGCACCGGCTCGGCGGACGGCAGCAGGCTCAGAGCGCTCTCGACCGAAAACGGGCACACAAGGCGAATGCCGACGAGCGCCCACATGACGACGAACAGCGCGCGCGGGGCTTTGCCGAATATAAGGCGCACCGCCGCCACGGCAAGGACCATCCATCCCGCAGCAAGGCTCATGTTTAGTATACGCAAAAACAGCCCCGTCATATCATTTACCTCCGCCGTAGGCGTCTATCATCCGCCTGATGCTCTCGACTTCCTTTTCCGACAGCCGCTTTCCGTTCGTGAACGCGCTGAGGAACGCGGGCAGAGAACCGTTGAAGTTCTCGTCGATATATTGTCTGCTCTGCGAGGAATAAAATCCGTCGCGTGAAATGAGTGAGGTCACGGTTCCGTCCTCAAGCCTGAAAAGCCCCTTGGCGGCAAGCCTGCGGAGAACGGTGTAGGTCGTTGACCTGTTCCAGCCGAGCGCCTCGGCACTTTTTTTCACAAGCTCCGCCGACGTCACCGGCTCGCACTCCCATATGATGTCGGCAAATCTCGACTCAACACTGCCCAAACGGTATTCCATCATGATATTCCTCCTTGTTTACACATTGTAACCACATATAGTTTACACCGTGTAGACAGAAAAGTCAACCCCGAATCTGCAAAAATCGCGGGATTTACCGAAAGTTCACATTTGCTCTCCGGGACATAAAAACGGTGTGCGGCATAAGACCGCACACCGTTTTTATTTTTTTAGAACGCAGCGCTTCCCTTCGCGCTCAGAAAAGCCCGGTTATCTTCCCGTCGGCATCAATATCGATGCGCTCGGCGGCGGGAGACGCGGGAAGCCCCGGCATGGTCAGGATATCGCCGGTCAGAACGACGACGAATCCCGCGCCCGCGCTGACGCGCAGACCTCTCACCGTAACCGTAAAATCCTCCGGAGTGCCGCCCTTTGCGGGATCGTCTGAAAAGCTGTACTGTGTTTTTGCAATGCAGACGGGCAGGCAGCCGTACCCGAGGGCGCCGAGCTTTTCAAGCTGACGCCGCGCCTCCGGGAGGTATTCGACGCCGCTGCCGCGGTAGACCTTCTTCAACACGGCGGCTATCTTCTCCTCAAGACCCGCATCGGAGCCATAGGCAAAGCGGAAATGCGCGCTCTCTTCGTCGCAAAGCCTCACGACCTCGCGCGCAAGCTCCTCGCCGCCCTCGCCGCCCTTTGCCCATACGTCGGAAAGCACAGCTCTGACGCCCTGCACCGCGCATTTTTGCACGACGAGCGCGATCTCTCCGTCGGTATCGGTCGGGAAACGGTTGACCGCGACCACCGCGGGAAGCCCGTAGACCTCCTTTATATTCGAAACGTGGCGTTCGAGATTCGCCATGCCGCGCCCGAGCGCCGCAAGATCCTCATGCGCAAGCTCGCCCTTCGGCACGCCGCCGTGCATTTTAAGCGCGCGGACGGTAGCGACCACCACAACGGCATCGGGCACAAGCCCCGCCGCACGGCATTTGATGTCAAAAAACTTTTCCGCCCCGAGGTCGGCTCCGAATCCCGCCTCGGTCACGGCGTAATCGCCGAACCGCATCGCAGCCCGTGTCGCGATAACGGAGTTGCACCCGTGCGCGATGTTTGCAAACGGTCCGCCGTGAACGAACACCGGCGTGCCCTCGAGCGTCTGCACGAGATTCGGCTTCACCGCATCGCGCAGCAGCGCCGCCATAGCCCCGGCCGCGCCGAGCTCGGCGGCGGTGACGGGCTTATCGTCATATGTGTACCCCACTACGATGCGCGCTAGCCTTGCGCGCAGGTCGGAGAGCGACTCGGCAAGGCAGAGCACCGCCATTATCTCGGATGCAACGGTTATGTCGAAGCCGTCCTCGCGCGGTGTCCCATTCTTCACACCGCCGAGACCGTCGGTTATATATCTGAGCTGACGGTCGTTCATATCGACGCAGCGCTTCCATGTTATCCTGCGCGGGTCGATGCCGAGCGCGTTGCCGTGCTGGATGTGATTGTCGATCATTGCCGCAAGCAGATTGTTTGCCGCGCCGACGGCGTGTATATCTCCCGTAAAGTGCAGATTTATATCCTCCATCGGCACTATCTGAGCATACCCGCCGCCCGTCGCGCCGCCCTTTATTCCGAATACCGGACCGAGCGACGGCTCGCGCAGCGCCGCGACCGCCCGCTTGCCTATGCGGCGCAGCCCGTCGGCAAGTCCCACCGTCGTGGTGGTCTTTCCCTCTCCGGCGGGAGTGGGAGTTATCGCGGTGACAAGTATCAGCTTTCCGTCGCCGCGTCCGCTCTTTTCCGCCGCCGCGGGGTCGATCTTTGCCTTGTATCTTCCGTAAGGCTCAATATATTCATCACCTATGCCGAGAGAAGCGGCGATCTCGCCTATCGGTCTCGGCTCGCAA
>CAJLZE010000033.1 GCA_905210995.1 uncultured Anaerotruncus sp. | reverse complement strand
TTATTTTTAGTTTTTAAAACTTTTTTTATTTGCCCGGTACAATTCCCAGCCAATATCCGTCAGGATCTTCATCAACATCACCCCTTACTGCATATCCTTATATTATCATATCATAGCGCAGCGGTATTGTCAATAAAAAAGCCCCGACTGCCGCCAAGTGCGCTCCGATATACAAATATCGTCCGAAATGTCGCCGTGTATTCGGTCCAAGATCGCATCAAACATGATTTTTTATTAAAAAACAACAAAAACGCTTGACATAATGAACTTTTTTAGTTATAATTTATTTACACTCTGTCGGGCAGCCGAGGCTGCCCGAAAAAATAATGAAAGAGGTAAACATCATGCGCAAAACATTTTCTCTGATCCTCAGCGTCATCATGGTCCTCTCCCTCTTCACGGTCGGTGCATTCGCCGCCGAGGGAACCGCCATCAACAGCGCCGAAGATTTCAAGAACATGGCAAAAGACGGTACATACTATCTTGCTGCCGACATCACTGTGAGTGAGACATACACCGAGACCTTTACCGGTACACTTGACGGCAACGGCAAGACCGTGACCGTTTCCGCTCCTATGTTCAAGCAGATGAACGGTACTGTCAAAAACCTTACCACCACCGGCAAGATCGAGATCAACTCCACCGAGTATGTCTCCGCAGGCGCCGTGGCTCGCGAGAGCAAGGGCGGCATCCTCGAAAACATCACCAACAAGGCTACCATCACCGTTGTCGGTGACGACACCTGCAAGGTCGGCGGCATCGTCGGTCGTCTCAACGGCGCAACTCCCGCCGCTAAGCTCACCGGCTGCGTCAACGAAGGCAACATCACCAGCTCGGGCGCCGTCGGCGGCATCGCCGGCTGCAGCTACTGCACCGATGCTCTCTTCGAGAACTGCGTCAACAAGGGCAAGATCGTCAACACCAACGGCGCCAAGGACGGCTACGCCGCAGGCGGTATCTACGGATACAACGGAACCGGTGCTGTCGTTGTAAAGAACTGCTACAACGCAGGCGACATCGTTTCCCCCAACCGCGCGGGCGGTATCGTCGGTGACGCGAGAAAATCCGCTACTATCGATTTCTGCACCAACGACGGTAACGTAACTCTCACCAACACCGCCAAAGTAAAAGAGGACACAGCGGCGGGCGGCATCGTCGGTCATTCTTATGACACCGGCACGATCGTCGGTCTCACAGTCAAAAACTGCATCAACAACGGCGATGTTTCTGCTTTCATAGAGGGAAACGGTGCGGGCGCTGCGGGCGGTATTGTCGGTTACGTCAACAAAGGCGTAAAGGACGGCAACACCGGTAAAGCCGTAACTGTTGAAAACTGCATCAACAACGGTAAGGTCTCCGGCGGCTTTGAGGCAGGTGGACTTATCGGTTACGTATTCGGTTCAAATGATGAGTATGCGATCATAACCGGTTGCATCAACACCGGCGACGTTGCTTCCGCATCCTTCGCAAGCGGATTCATCTCCTACACCAACCATCCCAAGACTACTGTCAAAAACTCCATAAGCACCGGCAAGCTCTCCGCTCTCACCGTTGAGGGCAAGACCGCACGCCTCTCCATCATCAACCTTTCGGGCGCTAATGTTGAAGAGTACACACTCGAAAACCTCTTCATAGCAGACGGCAATACCACCGCCAACCTTTCTTTCGGTAACGGTGAAGACAACGTCAAGAACAACATTCCCTTCTCCGCTGTTGACGGCAAGGATCTCACCGGCGCCGTTGTCAACTATGAAGGCAACGACAGGACCATCGGCGACTCCAACATCAAGGCTATCACCCGCGGCGAGCTGAACGCCGAGCTCATCACCAAGGCGAACACCGCTGCCGGCTCCGAGCTCTTCGCTCTCAAAGACGGCAAGGTCGTATTTGCCTCCATTAAAGCCGGTTCTTCTCTCAAGTCCGGCAACAACGGCGGTTCTTCCACCCCCACCGGTGACACGGCAGCATATGTTGCAGTTGCAGCAGTGGCGGCAGTCGTCATCCTCGGCACCGCTCTTGTTTCCAAAAAGCGCGTTACCGACTGAAACACCGTATAATTAAAAATTCGGGCTGCCCGATCGGGCAGCCCATCTTTTATTCTCTTTCTCAGCGGTTTCCGCGGATCATTTCGTGCTTGATGTCCCACAGCTTCTGCGAGAGATCGACATAATAATTGTGCGGGTTTTCAAAGCGCAGCACCTCGTCCCACATCGTGGCGATCTGGTCGCGGCAGCGCGTCTTGATCTCCTCAAGCGTCGGCAGCTCGTATACCTGCTTTCCGTCGCTGAACACATGGACGAGCAGCTCCTCGGCACGCACGTTTTCAAGCGTTTTGCGCTTCCATGTGTAGTGCGGGTCGAATATCTCTATCGGCTTTGAATCGTCCGGCTTTTCATCATAAACGCATACAAGATCCGCTTCGGCTTTGCCGTTCGAGCGGTCGTAGAGGCGATAGACCTTTTTGAAATGCGGAGTCGTGATCTTTTGCGGGTTTTCGCTCAGCTTGATCTTCGGCACGACCTCGCCGGTCTTGGGATCCTCAATGGCTGCAAGCTTGTAAACGCCGCCGAACACGGGTGAGCTCTTTGACGTGATGAGTCTCTCGCCGACGCCGAAGGCATCTACGCACGCTCCCTGACGGATTATATCGCGGATGATATATTCGTCGAGCGAGTTGGAAACAACTATCTTGCACTGCGGGAAGCCAGCATCGTCAAGCATTTTTCTGACCTTTTTGGTGAGGTAGGTGATATCTCCCGAGTCGATGCGGATGGCGCATTTGGTTATCCCCTGCGGGATCAGCACATCACGGAAAGCGCGTATCGCGTTCGGTACGCCTGATTCGATCACATTGTACGTATCGACCAGCAGCGTGGCTGCGTGCGGGTATATCTCGCAATAGGTCCGGAAAGCGGTGTATTCATCCGGGAACATCTGCACCCACGAGTGCGCCATCGTGCCCGTTGCGGGAACGCCGTAGGCTTCGTCGGTTATCGTGCAGGCAGTTCCCGCGCAGCCGCCTATATATGCGGCACGTGCGCCGAGAATAGCCGCATCCGAGCCCTGCGCGCGGCGCGAGCCGAATTCACTTATCGCTCTTCCGTCAGCCGCACGGACGATCCTCGTCGCTTTTGTGGCTATGCAGGACTGATGATTGAACTGCATGAGGATATATGTTTCGATAAACTGCGCCTGCGGCGCTTTCGCGCGAACGGTTATGATAGGCTCGCCGGGGAAAATCACCGTTCCCTCGGGGACAGCCCACATATCGCCCTCAAATCTGAAGGTCCTGAGGTATTCAAGGAATTTTTCGTCGAATATCCCCTTGCTGCGCAGATACGCGATGTCCTCGTCGTCAAAATGCAGCTCGTTGATGTAGTTTACGATCTGCTCAAGCCCGGCGGCGATAGCATAGCCCGCTCCGTCGGGATTGTCGCGGTAAAATACATCAAAATAGACGTACATATCGCCCAGCCCGCATTTTTCGTAGCCGTTTGCCATCGTCAGCTCATAAAAATCGCAGAGCATTGTGAGATTTCTGTCAATGTTTTTCATTTGGTGTGTCCTTTGCTTTTATATTAAAAATATTTTTGCCGATAATTCAGGTGGCGGTGCGCCGTTTGTCGCGCCGCGCGGGGAGCACCGCAATACAGACCCCTATCGCTGCTATACCGCCGAGCATGAGCGCCGCGGTCAGCTTTTCGCCTGATGTCTCTTCACCGTCGCCGCTGCCGTCACGGCTCTCCGCGGCGTTGGCACGCTCCGCATCAATGAGCCCCGCAAGCTCGCGGTCGCCGTAGCGGTCGCTGTAAAGACTTATGTCATATATGCGAAGGTCGAATTCGCCCTTTCCGGATATGCGGCGCGCGGCTACCCTCACGGCGTTTATGCCCGCGCCGGACGAGAGCGACGAAACGTCAAGATAAAGCTGCGTTCTTGCGCCGCTTTTAACGACCGTTCTGCCCTCGAGCGTAACGCCGCCGCTGTATATCACAAGCTTGACCTCATAAAGCGAATCATCAGACGCATCTCCCGCGCACGAAAGCTCAAAGCCCATATACGGCGTATATTTCAGCGGCTCGGGCGATTCGCAAACGCGGCATATATCGGAATAAGCCCCGCCGCCCTCGTCGGTAAGCACCGCCTTGAGACAGCTCGTCCCACTGCCGTACACGCTTCTGAGAGAGGTACAGCCGGGACCTGCCGACCACCCGTGCACGCCGGATGACGTACCGAAATCCCACAGCCTGTATGTACCCGAATGCCCCGGAACACCGCTGCCGGGCGTCACGGTGACGATACGTCTGCCGCCTATGGCTGCGGCATCAAATCCGGGAAAAAGCTCCTTCCACGACGCTGCACCGAAGATCTCGAGCGCATACGCCGTCTCCTTTTCAAAGGAATCGGTATCAATATATTTCACAAGGTGCGACACGGTGGAAAAGCGGTCGCTGTCGGTGCGGAGGATATATCCCGATGCTCCCGCAGCGGCAAGCGCGACATAGTTGTATGCGTAAAGCACGCTCAGCGCGCTGCCCGAGGTCTCGGCACCGGGCGTCCAGCACCATATGAACTCACGGCTCACCGCGCTGTACTCGCCGTGAAGCGTGTCAATGGCAGCAGGCAGCGCCGCAATGCTGTCCGTACAAATATAGCCGTCGGAGGGGAGAGTCTTTACCGGCTCCTTGCGTTCGGTCTCCGGCGGTGTGAATTCATCGTCCGGCAGATCGGGGTCGTAGGAATGGTCCGGGTCGTCGGGCTCCTCCCCATCGTCGGCTGTGTCGTCTCCGCCGTCGTTCGGCAGGTCGAAATAGCTGTCGTCTATGTGATATGCGTTGTGCGTGCTGTCGAGCATAAGGGTAAATCCAAACCCGGTATGCTTTGAGATATAATCCGCAACACCGCGCACGAAGTCGGTGAAAAGCGGCTGCCCGTCAACACCGCAACTGTCGCTTACCGGAACTATGAGCCGCGCACCGGCTCCCGACGCCGCAATGCCCATTATTGCGAGCGTGCGGGCATAAATTTCATAGTACATCGGACCGGTACTGGCGCAGAAATTGTATTTTTCGGGCTCATCGGCACAAAACCCGGGCACGATGCCGTTTACCGAGCCGTTCGTCCCGCCGTTATATCTTGTGCATAGGAACAGAAGATATGCGTATACCGTCAGCGCCGACACATCGTCAGATATTACCACGCCCCTGTACGCCGCGCCGTATGAGGCGGACGATGCATACGAAAGTCCGTCGGGCGTGTCGGTGGGCGAAACGAGAAGCCGCAGCCATACCGACGAACCCGCGACCGAGGCGCTTCTTATCCTGCGGTCAAGGTCGTCAACATACTCGCGGTTGTAGTAAAACGACATACCTCCGACCGTCTGAAGATATCCGCTGTGTCTGCCGTCCTCAAGGCGGTCAAGGTAAACGTCGATCATAACGCACCCGGCGCCTGCGTCGGCAACGCCCGCCGCCGAATCGGTGCCGAGCCCCTTGAAACCGATGTCCGCCGCCTCTTTCACATCGCCGAGCGGGTATTCCGGCTCGGCTATAAGCGCGCGGCTGCCGTCGGGGTAGACGATCGCAGCGGCATACATACAGATGATATCCTCGGCGCCGCCGCTTTCAAATGTAAATTCAAAGCGTATAGACATAGCCGTCTCGCTTATCGGCTGCGAATCCGCGATAACACTCTCGGCGCTGCGCCACGAGGGAATGCGAAAAAGTGCTATGCGGCAGTCCTTTGCCGCCGTCATGACCTTGTGGTTGACCGTTCCCGCAATGCGTATCACACCGGTCGCGGCGTCGTATGAGCAGACCGTCATCACACCAAGAGCGGTACTCTGTGAACCGGACACACTGCCGACGGAGGTCCCCTCCGCAAAGCACGGAAGCACCGATGCCGCAATAATAAAGCAAACAAGCGCAAAAGCCACGGCGCTGCACGTGATATTCTTTTTTCCTGCCATCCGGCGTCACCGTACCTTTCTCATTTGATGAATATCTTACTTACTGTCGGACAGATGTGAAACGCCACGGGCGTTCTCTGTCCTCGGGTGCCGCATAATCTATTCCGATGCGCGGCAGCGCCGTGTACTCGGGCACCGGTGTGCCGTCGTCCTCTATCCATATGATGTCTGAGAAGACCGCGTCGTGCCCGTTGAAGGCACGGTCGATGCCGAGCATTTTGGTCAGACGTCCGGGTCCTTCCGCCCCTTCGACGGCACGTATGAGAACAGCCTCGGGCTCGCCCTCGGGACCGCTGACGATGTTCAGCAGGCTGTGCATACCGTAGCACAGGTAAACATAGACCGTGCCGCCGCGCTTCCAGAGTATGCGTGTGCGGTCCGTCTTGCCGCGATGTGCGTGGCAGGCAGTATCGTTTTCCCCGAGATAGCACTCTGTCTCGGTGATGCGCGCCCGCTTCACTTCCCCGCTTTCGGGGTCGCGGCGGCAGAGCACCTTTCCGAGCAGGAGCGTCGCCAGCTCGTCGGCATGGACGGAATAAAACTCGCGCAAAAGTCTGCGCGGTTTGCCGTCCGTTTTGCGGCGCGCTGCAAAGAAATCGCGCAAAAGCGCGGTGCATTCACTCTCAAGTACGCCGCCGAGTATCAGCGGACGACAGCCGAGCGGATATGAGGTAAGATCGAAAAGACCGCCGAGGGCACCGCCCCTCGCGTCGTGCGCTCCGTAGACCACGCGGTCAAGCCTTGCGTTAACAACAGCGCCCGCACACATCGGACACGGTTCAAGTGTCACATACAGCTCGCAGCCCGAAAGACGCCAGCCGCCGAGCGTGCGGCAGGCTTCCGTTATTGCTTCTATCTCCGCATGCGCAGCGGCGCCCCCGCCGCCCTCACGGCGGTTTCTGCCGCGGCCGACGATCTCACCATGCCTTACGACAACGGCGCCGACGGGTACCTCACCCGCATCCGCCGCCTCTGCGGCAAGTGCCAGCGCCTCGCGCATAAAGCGCTCGTCGGCACCGGAGCTTTCGAAAATTCCGTTTCTGTTATCCATGTTACAGCATATTCATGACCGCTGCCAGAAGCGCGACGGCAAAATAAGTTATCATAGCGGGCGTAAAAAAGCTTTTGAGCGTACCGCATTCCTCACCGGGAACGATCGGCTGCGGCTGAGAGCCGTCCGTGCGCTTACCTGCGCGGCGGAACACAAGATACACGCCTGACACGAGCCCGGCGGTGATCACGAGCACATTGCCAAGCAGGGATATCGCCGCCGCGTACTCCGGCGCGACCGTTGCCTGAACAGCCTCGTCGATGACCGCAAAGAAATTATTGAACAGATGAATGAACGTGCCCGCCCATATAGAGCCGGTCTCGATATACACAAGCCCGAAAACGATCCCCGCAGCCGCGGTATAAAAAAACTGGCGTGTGTTGTTGTGCATCAGTGCAAACAGCACGGCGGAGCCTATGACCGCCGTTTTTTTGCCGAACGGCAGAAGGTTCGAGAGGATGCACCCACGGAAGAGGAATTCCTCACACACCGCAGGAACAAGAGCCGTTGAAATGAAGGATATGATGACACCGACCGCATTTGTCGGCAGCTCTTCAACGTCCGCAGAGGACGATCCGAACGGCAGCAGCATATAATAGTTGACATACGACGCACCCACGGTGACGGCTATGCCGAAGAGCACCACTGCCAAGGTGTCGGACGTAAGTCTTACGCCGAGCCGCATAGGCTCGACCGTTCTGCGCGGGGATATCAGCCTGAAGAAAGCAACAAGTATCATGAACGCCAGAAGATAAAAGCATATCTCCACGACGCCCGATGCGATATCGGCTGCATATCCGCCGAAAGCGCCCGGATGAGCGGCGGCAGCGGCACGCAGCGGATCGTCGATCACCACCGCTGTTGCAAAAAGCATATTGAAAAGCAACGTGTGAAACAGCATGGTAAGCCCTATCCTGCCCGCAACAGAGCGCAGCTGCCGCACACGTGCGGCGCCCGCATCAAAGCCGTCGTATTCACCGATCATGAAAGCCGTCTCCGTTCCGCCGCAGCGGTATGCTGCGACTTATTCAGAATATATTATACAATAAAACGGCTGCATTGTCAACGGAGAACATATGACAAAAGGGCTGTCACGCTAACGCGTGACAGCCCTTTTTATGTTAGGCAATTGTTGCGATCAGTGAATGATGCAGCGCTCGGTCTCTTTATCGAAGATGTGCATACGGGTCATATCGAATGCAACCTTGATGTTGTCGCCCGCACGGGTGGTGGAGCGGGAAGAAACACGTGCGATCAGATTGGTCTCCTCACCTACCTTGAGGTAGAGGTAGATCTCGGCGCCCATAAGCTCGGTAACATCAACATAAGCATCGGTGATGCTGTCGGGATGTGCGGAGAGCTGCATGGGAGAGTCGTAAATGCACTCGGGACGGAGACCGACGATGACTTCTTTGCCGATGTAGTCCTTGAGGTCGGGGTTGTTCGCCTTTTCGGTGGGCAGCTTGAGGGACTTGTCCTCAAAGTTGAAGTACACATCGTCGCCCTTCTTGACGAGCTTACCGTTGATGAAGTTCATCTGAGGAGTGCCGATGAAGCCGGCAACGAAGAGGTTGCAGGGTGCATCGTAAAGGGTCTGAGGAGTATCGACCTGCTGAATGAGACCGTCCTTCATAACAACGATTCTCGTTGCCATGGTCATAGCCTCGACCTGGTCGTGCGTAACGTAAATGAACGTGGTCTGAACGTTCTGGTGCAGCTTCGTAAGCTCGGTTCTCATCGCGGCACGCAGCTTTGCGTCCAGGTTGGACAGAGGCTCGTCAAGAAGGAAGACCTTGGGCTTACGGACGATAGCACGCCCGAGAGCGACACGCTGTTTCTGACCGCCGGACAGAGCCTTCGGCTTTCTGTCGAGCAGGTGGGTGATATCAAGTATACGGGCAGCGTCCTCAACGCGTCTCTTGATCTCCTCCTTCGGAGTCTTGATGAGCTTGAGGCCGAATGCCATGTTCTCAAAAACGGTCATGTGAGGATACAGAGCGTAGTTCTGGAACACCATCGCTATCTTTCTGTCCTTAGGAGCCACATCGTTAACAAGCTGATCGCCGATGAAAAGCTCACCCTCGGTGATTTCCTCCAGACCTGCGATCATACGCAGAGTAGTTGATTTACCGCAGCCGGAAGGACCGACGAGTATCAGAAACTCCTTATCCTTGATATCAAGGTTGAAGTCCGACACAGCGGTAACTCCGCCCGGATATTTTTTATAAATGTGCTTAAGCGATACACTTGCCATAGGATGTGATTCCTCCTTGAAATTCGAATCAAGATCTCATTGATTCAGACTATTATTCAGTAGTATATATTGTAGCAAATTTTCGTGAAAAATGATAGAGGATTATTCCCCAAATTTTCGGCTTCAAAATTGTGCAGCTTGCACAATTTTGTGATTTATCGCACTCCGGAGCGCCCGGTGGACACTTCCCCGGCTTTCGGAATGTAAACTCACAGTTACCCACGCGGTAATAGCCGAACGTGCGTCTCTGCCGTAAAAAGTTATTTTTCGTCTTTTCCGAGCTTCATCGAAAGCCCGATGCGGTGCTTGGCGGCGTCTACCGATATGACCTTGACCTTTACGATATCGCCGACCGAAAGCACCTCTGAGGGGTGCTTTATGTACTTGTCGCATATCTGAGAGATATGCACAAGGCCGTCCTGATGCACGCCGATATCCACGAACGCGCCGAAGTCGATGACGTTGCGCACCGTGCCGGTAAGGATCATTCCCTCCTTGAGAGAGGAAATATCGAGCACATCGTCGCGCAGCACCGGCGCCGGAAAGCTGTCGCGCACGTCGCGCCCCGGCTTTTCAAGCTCCGCGATTATATCGCAGAGTGTAGGCTCGCCGACGCCTATCTCCTCGGCGACCTTCGCACGCCCCTTTTCGGCTACCTTCTTGCCGAGCAGGCGAAGTCCGCCCGAGCGTATCTCCGACTCGTCAAAGCCGAACATTCCGAGCAGCTTATGCGCCGCGCCGTATGATTCGGGATGAACGCCCGTGGAGTCGAGCACCTCGACGGAGCCCGAAACGCGGAGGAAGCCCGCAGACTGCTCATACGCCTTGCTGCCGAGGCGCGGAACCTTGAGCAGCTCGGCACGGTTCAGAAACTCGCCGTTCGCCTCGCGGTATTTTACGATATTCTTAGCCACCGGCGCGCTTATGCCCGAAACATACGAAAGCAGCGAATACGACGCCGTGTTGAGGTCGATGCCGACCGAGTTGACGCAGTCCTCAACAACGCCCGTGAGCGCCTCGTCGAGCCGCGCCTGCTTCATATCGTGCTGATACTGCCCGACGCCGACCGACTTGGGGTCGATCTTGACGAGCTCGGCAATGGGATCCTGAAGGCGACGCGCTATCGACACCGCCGAGCGCTGCGTGACGTCAAAATCCGGGAACTCCTCGGCGCCGAGCTTGGACGCCGAATAGACCGACGCGCCCGCCTCGCTGACCATTATGTACTTGCAGTCGCCCGGAGTCTCCTTGAGAAGTCCGGCGATGAATATCTCGCTCTCCTTTGATGCCGTGCCGTTGCCTATGGCAATGACGTTGATGCCGTACTTGCGTATCAGCCCAGCGACCACGCGCCGGCTCTCCGCAATGCGTTCCTGCGGCTTTGTGGGGTAGATCACCGCCGTGTCAATGACCTTTCCCGTCCTGTCGACCACCGCGAGCTTGCAGCCGGTGCGGTAACCGGGGTCAAAGCCCATGACCGTCTTGCCGCGAAGCGGCGGAGACATGAGCAGGTGCCTGAGGTTGTCCTCAAATACCTTGAGCGCACCCTCGCTCGCACGGTCTGTGAGGTCGTTTCTGATCTCGCGCTCGACCGACGGCGCTATAAGACGAGCATAGCTGTCGTCGATCGCCGACTTAACGAGCTCATGCGCCGGGCTTGCGTTGTCCTTGAGGAATTTGCGGTAGAGATAGCTCATGACAAGATCTCCGCCCGGCTCGACCGTGACCTTGAGGAATCCTTCCTTTTCGCCGCGGTTTACCGCAAGCACGCGATGCCCCGCGATACGCTTCACACGCTCGGAAAAATCGTAGTACTGCGCGTAAACGGAATCCTCATCCTTTGCCGCCTTTGATACAAGTATACCGTGCTCGGCAGTGAGCGTGCGCACGCCCTTGCGGCAGTCGGCATTGTCCGAAATATTCTCGGCAATGATATCAAGTGCGCCCGCTATCGCTTCATCTGCGCCCGCAACGCCCTTCTCTTCGTTTATGTAAGCTGCGGCGAGCTCCGCTATCGGCGCGTCGTATTTTTCGTTCTGCGCAAAAATAAGCTCTGAGAGCGGCTCGAGCCCGCGCTCGCGTGCGACCGATGCACGCGTTTTGCGCTTCGGACGGAACGGACGGTAGATATCATCGACCTCGGTGAGCGTTTTTGCCGAGTCGATCGCGCACTCAAGCTCGGGCGTGAGCTTTTCCTGCGCGGCGATAAGGGCTTTGACCTCCTCGCGGCGCTTTTCTATATTGCGCAGGTAGTTGAGGCGGTCAAACAGGTCGCGCAGCACGGTGTCGTCAAGCGAGCCGGTGACCTCCTTGCGGTACCGCGCGATAAAGGGTATCGTGTTGCCCTCGTCTATCAGCGCAACGGTCTTTCTGACCTGTTCGACCCCGAGCCCCAGCTCCTCTGCCAGTGTTGCTTCAATATCGATCATTTTTGTGTCTTCCTTTTTATTGTATTCATCTTTGCAGCCCCGCCGCGGCATAAAGTGATGCCACCTCGGCATCGTCAAGATAACGCACGCCTCCGCGCGGCAGCGACGGATCGAGCATAAGCGGACCGAAGCTCACGCGTTCGAGCGCGGTTATTTTGTTTCCGACGGCGCCGAACATCTGCTTTATCTGATGGTATTTTCCCTCGTGTATCGTAATGAGCCCGTGAGTGCCGTCCTCCGGCTCAACGCGGCATGGCGCTGTCAGTACGCCGCCCTCAATATAAACGCCGCTCTCGAGCCGTGCTCGCGCGTCCGCGGAAAGCACCGACTCCGCCGTATAGCGATATGTTTTGTCAACATGACGCGACGGCGCCAGCAGACGGTGCGCAAGCTCACCGTCGTCGGTAAGGAGCATAAGCCCCACCGTGTATTTGTCAAGCCTGCCGCACGGAAATACCCGTGCACGGTCGCGCTCGGCGCAAAGCTCGGTAACGACCGGGCAGCCGTCCTTTTTGTCCTCCGTGGCGCTGACATACCCTTCGGGCTTGTTGAGCATAATGTATATATGCTCGCGCCACACGACTGGCACACCGCGCCTCACGACGCGGCTGACACCCGGCACGACCTCGGCATCCGCCGCGCGTGCGGGCTTGCCGTCGATAAGTATCAGCCCCGCGCGCACGTCGCGCGCGCAGTCGCGGCGCGAGCATTCACCCGACGCCGAAAGATATTTGTCAAGCCGCATACAGTACCCCCGAAGGATCGTCACATCGTCAGCATTATCACCGCCACGCAGCCGAAAAGCAAAAGCCCCAGCCCCAGCCCGATGAGAAAATCACGCATTCCAGTGCTCATTAAAAACCTCCGCGCTTTTTTGTTAGTATGCGCGGATATTTCGTTTGCTACAATTAAATTATACCACATCACGCGGTTTTTTTCAAGTGGAAAACCGCGCGATGACTGCAATGAACCCCGCGCGGTTTTATCTATCGTTATTTTTTAAGGATATTCTGTGCCTTTACGGTCTTGTTGAGCGTCTTTATGGTGCGGCACAGATAGTCTCTGTCCCAAAGCATGACATTCGTATCATCGGCAAGTTCCTTGGCAGCCTCGGTAAAATATGAGTTCGTGATGACGACAGCTTTATCGGCGCGGTACTTTGCCGCTCCGGCAAAGACCTCCTGAACCGACTTGACACCGAGATTGCCGGTGTACCGCTTGCACTGGAACACCCACAACTCGTCGTTCAGCTTTGCGGTGACATCGACGCCGAAATCGCCACTTGCCTGCGTCACGCGCACATTTCTGTACCCCATGCGGCGCAGCAGACCGGCGGTATAGTCCTCAAAATCAATGCCGTCCATAGCGTCGATCTCATCGATCGCAAACACCTTCTTGCGTTTTTTCTTCTTAACTTTTATTAGGATAACAACGGCGATGACCGCCACGGCAATTATCAGAAATATGTACCAGAACTCTTTTATATACGACCATGCCGCAAACAAAAGAATAAGCAGCGCGCCGATCGGCACGTCCTCAATATAGTCACGGGATCTGTTTCTGCGTTTTTTTGCCACGGTCGCGTTCCTCCTTTGTTCCTCACAAATGTATTATTTATATCAATTATACCACATCCGTTACCCTTCTGCAAGCCGTTTTTACTTTTTTCGACCTTTCCTTTTTACCGTATAAAAAAATAAAACTTTTTCCGCTCTTTTTTCGCAAAACCTATTGACAAAAACATTTGAATGTGCTATCATATGAGCAGTGGTTCAAATGAATGAATATTCAATTGAGCATCCGTTCAAAAGTCGGAGAAAGGCGAACGATATGGAAGAAAAAAAGCACACTCACGATCACTGCATGCACGCCGCCGCAAACAATGTCTCGGAGGAAATGCTCTGCGACCTTGCTGACCTCTTCAAGATATTCGGCGACACGACGCGCCTGCGCATCCTTTTTGCCCTGCTTGACGACGAGATGTGCGTAATGCACATATCCGAGCGGCTCGGCATGACCTCATCGGCAATTTCGCATCAGCTCAAGGTGCTGAAGGACAACAACCTCGTTGCCTGCCGACGCGAGGGAAAAACAATGTTTTATTACCTTGCCGACGATCATGTTCACACGATCGTGGCACAGGGCTACGACCACCTGCGTGAGAAGCACGCCGAAGAAAGCAAATAAAAATTTCAACATACAAAGAAAGGCTTGGTACCCCACAATGAAAAAAACTTATGAGCTTGAAGACCTCGACTGCGCAAACTGCGCCGCAAAGATCGAAGACGCCATCTCAAAGCTTGACGGCGTAAAGAGCGCTAACGTGAACTACATCATGCAGAAGATGACCGTTGAGGCAGACGACGCCGAATTCGACGCCGTTATGAAAAAAGTCGTAAAGCTCTGCCGCCGCATCGAGCCCGACATGAGCATAAAGCTCTGACGCGGAGGCGCTTCGCCATGAAATTCTTAAAAGATCTTTCACGCCGCCAGAAGCGCACGGTAATAAGGCTCCTCATCTCTCTTGTGCTGCTTATAGCGGCATCGCTCATTCCGCTTGACGGCATATGGAAATTCCTAATCTTCCTTCCCGCCTACATCGTGATAGGCTACGATGTGGTAAAGGACGCCGTGCTGAACATAGTACACGGTCAGCTCCTTGACGAAAAATTCCTTATGACACTTGCCACCGTCGGCGCATTTGCGACCGGCGATTACAAGGAAGCAGTCGCCGTAATGCTCTTCTATCAGGTAGGTGAGCTGTTTCAAAGCATTGCCGTCGGCAAGAGCCGCAAGAGCATAGCGGCACTGATGGACATCCGCCCCGATTCGGCACGCGTGATACGCGACGGCGCCGAGGTAACGGTGTCCCCCGATGAAGTTGCAATAGGCGAGACGATAGTCGTGCATCCCGGTGAAAAGATACCGCTCGACGGCACTGTGACCGAGGGCGACAGCACCGTCGATCTCTCCGCTCTCACCGGCGAGAGCGTCCCCGGCGAGCTCCGCCCGGGCGACCGCGCCGTAAGCGGCTCGGTCAACCTCTCCGGCGTGATAAAAATAAACGTCGAACAGGTATTCGGTGAAAGCACCGTGTCGAAAATACTCGACCTCGTTGAAAATTCCTCTGCAAAAAAGGCAAAGACCGAAAACTTTGTCACGCGCTTTGCCCGCGTTTACACTCCCGCAGTCGTTGCGGGCGCAGTTCTGCTCGCTTTCCTGCCGCCGCTGATCCTCAGAGAATCGGTGATGCCGTGGATACAGCGCGCGCTCACGTTCCTTGTCGTTTCCTGCCCCTGCGCACTCGTCGTGTCGGTCCCGCTTTCATTCTTCGGCGGCATCGGACGCGCCTCGCGTGAAGGAATACTCATCAAAGGTGCGAACTATCTCGAGCAGCTTGCGGGCCTTTCGACCGCCGTATTTGACAAGACCGGCACTCTGACCGAGGGCTCGTTCACCGTCACCGGCGTACATCCCGCAGACGGAGTTGACGCCGACGAGCTTTCCGGCATCGCGGCAGTCGCCGAGGGCTTCTCATCACACCCGATAGCAAAGGCGTTGCGCCGCGCGTGTCCCGAAAAATACGGCTCCGAGACAGCCTACGACGTGAACGAACGTGCGGGCGAAGGCATTGAAGCCACCGTTTGCGGGAAACACGTGTGGGTCGGCAACGATAAGCTGATGAAGACCGCCGGCATGACAGCCGCAGCGCAGACCGAGGTCGGAACGGTGATCCATGTTACCGCCGACGGCAAATACCTCGGCTACATCGTCATCGCGGACAAACCGAAAGCGGATTCAAAGTCCGCGCTTGCAAAGCTCAAGGAACTCGGCGTAAAGAAGACGGTAATGCTCACGGGCGACCGCCGCGCCGTTGCGGAATCGATAGGAAAAGAGCTTGGCGTTGACGAGATAAAGAGCGAGCTCATGCCCGCCGACAAGGTCAGCGCCGTTGAAGAGCTGCTTGCCGACTCCTCCGCCTCTCCCCTTGCCTTCTGCGGCGACGGTATAAACGATGCCCCCGTGCTCTCACGCGCCGACATAGGCATTGCAATGGGCGCACTGGGAAGCGACGCAGCCATCGAAGCCGCCGATATCGTCCTCATGGACGACAAGCTGACGGATCTTGCCCGCGCGGTAGAGATATCGCGCAAGACAATGCGTATAGTTTGGGAGAACATCATCCTTGCTCTCGCGGTAAAAGCCATCGTCCTCGTGCTCGGCGCGACCGGTCACGCCGGAATGTGGCTTGCGGTATTTGCGGACGTCGGCGTGCTCGTCATTGCCATACTCAACGCGATGAGAACGCTCGGCTACGGCAAAAAGAAAAGCTGAAAATCCACCTCGACTATACTCCGATATTTCAAGTCTCCGATTCGGAGAATATATAAAAACCTACGGTTGAGTCAACTGTGGGTTTACTTTGAAGAAATGAAGATAACGCTTGGATAAAGAACTTAAAGTTTTCGGGCATCCAAGATATGCAGGAGGAACTATGGGAAGGATCGTAGCCATTGCCGGAGGAGATCTGGTGTCCACCCGGCAAATAAATACATACGCGATAAGACTAAGTAATAAAAGAAATGCGAATGTCCTTTTTGTCGGGACAGCCAGCCACGATGCGAAGGGATATATCGAATCAATTGCCGAAGAATATACCTTTCTCGGCTGCAATATAAAAAACCTTTGCCTGGTGACCGACGTCTGCAGCGATGATGAAACAGATGGACTTTTGTCTTGGGCAGACGTCATTTATGTCGGCGGCGGAGATACCGTCTTCATGATGCAGACATGGAGAAAGTTTCATTTGGATGAAAAACTGAAAAGAATATATGAGCGGGATACGGCTGTCCTGACCGGGATCAGCGCAGGAGCGATCTGTTGGTTCAACTGTGGTCATAGCGACAGCGGAGCTTTTCAAAACGGAGAAAGCCGGAAATATTGTTGGGCAAATGATATGCTTGACATTTTTCATATTGCGTATTGTCCCCACTACAATGAGAAAGGACGGGATACCTTTGATATAATGCTGAAGCAAAAGGATATGCCCGGCTTGGCAATGGAAAACAACACAGCCTTTGTGTGCAATAACGGAAGGCGGTATTGCATCCGAAGCACTTCTGCCGCCAAGGCATTTTTCATTCGTGCCAAAGATGATCTGATCGAAAAGAAGGAAGTATCCTTTGAGGAGATCTGACAAGTTGATCTGTGAGCAACACAACGGTTTTGATCTGATATTCTCTCACGGAGAGCAGACGGGATAAGACGATATTTACACGCCGGTGCTTATGTGGATCGGCATTGCTCATACGGACATTTTACTGTCAAGGAATTTATAAAAGCCGATTACGGCCGCCGCATCTGCAGCGACTACGGCTTCACGGCAGTGTCCGGCGGCAACGCGCCGTTCTTTACAAAAGCATTAAAAAACATGGCTGTCGCACCAATTGGCGACAGCCATGTTTTATTTTCTTTTTGCCGCGATGCTTTCGATAAACTCCGCAACCGCCGGAAATGTATCGGGATTACCTCGGAGCGTTTGTCCTTGCGTCGCACGACCGTCATATGCCCGTTGCTTTCCGCTGCGCTCACGACCTTGAATGTCACCCTCGGCGTTCTAACGCGATCACGGTGCGCATAGAGCGAGCACCCGTCCGGCGTCACCTCCGCGTCGGCGTGCTCGTCATTGCCATCCTCAACGCGATGAGAACGCTCGGCTACGGCAAAAAGAAAAGCTGAAAATCCACCTCGACTATACTCCGATATTTCAAGTCTCCGATTCGGAGAATATATAAAAACCCACGGTGTTGACTCCACCGTGGGTTTACTGTATAATAAGGCTACAAGCTCCGGAACTTGAATCCATATTTGAGGTAACACCATGTTTGCAGAAAAACTCACCGAACTCAGAGGCGCACGCAGTCTCACGCAGTCAGAGCTGGGCGCCGCGCTCGACGTATCCGGCAAGACCGTATCGAAGTGGGAAAACGGCACATCGGAGCCGGATATTCAAATGCTCCTGAAGCTCGCCGAATTCTTCGGCGTCACCACAGACGCACTTCTCTGCACCGGGAAGTCGGTCGATCACAAGGACCCGACCGCGGTCCTGCGCGCGCTTTACGAAGGACTCGACCGCAAAGAAGCGGTGCACATGACCTTTCGCCTTCTGCGCGCGCTCCAGCCATCGCGCTACGCGAATATGTTTTCGGAAGCTCCGTCCGATTATTATGTTCCCGAGTATTCAAACGGATACATGCGCAATCAGCTCGCAAAGCAGGAGCTTCATATGTTTTCGGTAGCGTCGAAGGAAATGTGCCTTGCCGTTACGCTTTTCCGCAACCGATCAAACTTTGCATGGCTCGGCGACCCGGCGGTGCGTCAAAAGATACTGAAGCTCATTCACCTTCTTGACAGCGACAGCGCGCTGCGCATATTCGCGCTCCTTCACAGTGAGGAGCTTCCCGTAAACTTTACCGCCGCATTTGCGGCAAAAAAAGCAGGGATCGACGAAAAGGAAGCTGCCGCGATCCTCGATGCAGCCTGCGAGCTCCGCCCCGACTCGGAGATATGCACCAAGCAAACGGCGCATCTCGAATCCGGCACCGTGACGGTCTACCGGTCGTACGGGTGCGGCAATCTTCTGGCGCTCATCAGTCTCGCCGGCGAAATGATGTGCGGCGCCCGAGCCTACAACTATAGCACATTTGAAAGCGCCAAAATGATAGCTGCCAAGGAAGGAGAAGCGAAAAATGAGTCTCGGTGAAAATATAAAGCAAGCCAGAAATGCAAAAAACATGACTCAGGCACAGCTTGCCGAAGCGCTGAGCGTTTCGCCTCAGGCGGTATCAAAATGGGAAACAAGCGAAACATACCCCGACGGCTCGATGCTCGTTCCGCTTGCCAACCTGCTCGGCGTATCGCTCGACACGCTTTTTGACAACAAAATGGAACCGCGCACCGCGCTGCCCGACGTTGCGGAGAGGATAGGCGCGCTTATAAACAGCACGCCCTCCCCCGACTGCATGGACCTTGCGCGCGAGCTGTGCTGGCAGATCGAACGCAGCCTTTTCAGATTCGGCAAGCCCGGCAAATATCACCCCGGCGACCTTAAAAAATACCGCGGAGTATCCTCCTTCATCCGCAACGACTACGGCTTCACGGCAGTATCCAACGGTAAAGCGCCGTTCTTTGCGCTCTTTCCGGATGACGGAAGGGGCTGGCGCGAGGTCATCGGCGACGGCGAGGAGATGAGAAAGATATTTTCCTGCCTTTCAGACCCCGACACGATGCGCGCAGTGATTTATCTCCACGGTAAGAACGAAGATTTTGTATTTGACGCGGGCTTTCTCGCACGCGAATGCGGCATCGGTGATGAAAGGATCGGCAGTGTGCTCGACGACCTTATCGCGCTTCACCTTGCGAGCCGGTACACTATAGATATTGACGGCAGCCCGCGTGCACTCTTCAACTCATCCCCATCACACCTAATCATTGCTCTTCTCATCATGGCGCACGAGCTGAACCACAAAGGCGGCTTCTGCTTCACCTCCTCCACACGCTCCATTCCTTTTTTGGACTCGGGTGAAGTTGAATCAGAATCATAGCTTTATACCCCGACGGTGAAGAAAACCCAATCCGTTTCTTTTTTGGACTCGGGTGACGTCGGAGCAGAGTCATAGCTTCATACCCCGACGGTGAAGGAAACCCAATCCGTTTCTTTCTTGGACTCGGGTAACGTCGGATCGGGATCATAGCTTCACACCCGACAGTGAAGAAGATCAACATCTCCCGCGCCGATAAAACGGCATCGTAGCATTCAAAAAAGTCGGATCTCAACAAAGATCCGACTTTTTTGAGCATTCAGACATCACCCTATCAGCTTTTTGACCGCAAGTGCCGTCCAGCCGTTGTCCTCAAGGGCGCGCGCGATGTAAAATCCGTTCGCCTCAAGCGCGTCGATAACATCCGACGCGCGCTCGTTGATGATGCCCGACGCAAGCAGCGTCGATTCATCGTGCATGAACCTCCCGATATCGGGCGCCATGCGGATTATTATATCAGCCACGATATTTGCGCACACCACGTCATATTTCCCCGGTGCCACGCCGGCAAGAAGATCCGACTGCCCGACAGTGACATTTGCGCAGCCGTTCTCCGCCGCATTTTCGGCAGCGACCTCGACCGCAACAGGGTCGATGTCATACGCGCGGCAGTCTGCAGCGCCGAGCTTTGACGCGCACACGGCAAGGATGCCGCTGCCCGTTCCGACATCGAGCACATTGCAGCCGGGCGTTACCGTGTCCTCAAGCAGACCGATGACGAGCCTTGTCGTTTCATGTGAGCCTGTGCCGAACGCCATGCCGGGATCCATCCTGATGATGATCTCGCCCTCGCGCGGCTCGTATGTCTCCCACTTCGGCACAATGACGACGCGCCCGATGTGCAGAGGCTTGTAGTACTGCCGCCACGCGTTGGCAAAATCCTCTTCCTTTACGCCCGCGGTCGTGAGCACGCCCTCGACAGATGCAGCGGCAAGCCGCTCGCGGATGAACGCAAGCGTTCCCGCCACGTCTCCGTCCTCGGGCAGAAACACCGAGACAGACGCAACGGTTTTGTCAGCCGAGAGTATCTTCTCGTCCACAAGATCGCCGTAAACGCTCTTGAGGTCAAAATCGCTGTAATCCTCGATCATAAGCCCGGTATCGACCGCGCTCATTATGGCAACGGCGCTGTCAAGGTTTGCGACCTTCACCGTGAGCTTTATTTCCGTCCAGCTTGAATATTCGTAGCTCATATTCCACTCCGTTTATTTGTTGTTTCTGAGGTCCTTCAGGCGGTCGATAAGTCTGCGGCGCTTGGGATAGTTGTTCTCGCCGCAGCTATCCGCGAATGCGCGCATTGCGTCCTTTTGCTTTTCGTCAAGCCCGCGCGGTATTTCGATATTGACCGTAAACACAAGGTCGCCGCGGCGCGACGGGCTGTTGACATAAGGTACACCGCACTGACGCAGCGTGAACTGCGTGCCCGGCTGCGTGCCCTCGGGGATCTTGTACTTGCGCACGCCATCGAGCGTCGGCACGTCGATCTCGGCGCCGAGAGTCGCCTCGGCTATCGTCACGGGGACGTCGCAGTAAAGCGTCGTTCCCTCGCGCTCAAAGACAGAGTGTCTTCTCACGCTGACCTGAATGATAAGGTCGCCCGCCGAACCGCCGTTTTTACCGTCGTTGCCCTGACCGCGTATCACGATGCGCTCGCCGTCGTTGATGCCCGCAGGTATCGAGACCGAGATCGTCTTGCGCGTGTTCGTAAGACCCGTTCCGTTGCAACTGCGGCAAGGATTCTTTATAACTCTGCCGGTACCGTGGCAGGTCTCGCAGGTCACGGTAGACTGGAACTGCATACCGCCCAACCGCTGCGTCACGCGGCGCTGACCGGTGCCTCCGCAGGCAGAGCAGGTCTCGGCAGAGCTTCCCTTGGCGGCACCCGTGCCGCCGCAGTCGGCGCACTTTGCCACGCGCGTGAAGATTACATCCTTTTTAGTGCCGAATACAGCCTCTTCAAAATTTATCGTAACGGCAACGCCTATATCGTCGCCGCGCATGGGGCCGTTGCGCCTCGTTGAAGAGGACTGCCCGAACCCGCCGCCGAAGAACGACGAAAATATATCGCCGATATCGCCGAAGTCGGCCGTTGAAAAGCCGCCGTATGCACCGCCGGCTCCTCCGCCGCCCATGCTGCCGTCAAACGCCGCATGACCGTAGCGGTCGTAAGCCGCGCGCTTGTCGGCGTCGGAAAGCACCGCGTATGCCTCGTTCACCTCCTTGAACTTAGCCTCGGCTTCCTTGTCACCGGGGTGCAGATCGGGGTGGTACTGCTTAGCCATCTTGCGGTACGCTTTTTTTATTGTATCTTCATCGGCGCCGCGCTCAATGCCCAGCACCTCATAATAATCTCTTTTAGTTTCTGCCATAAGTCAGCACCTTAAAACCTTAAAATATATAAATACTGCTTTCGGGGCCGGCGGAAGCAAAGACTTCCGACAGCCCCACATCCGTTACGGATGATTATTTACCGCTCTTGTCCTCGTAGTCGGCGTTGTAGTAGGTACCGTTACCGTCGCTCTGCGGTCCGGCGCCCTCTCCGTTATCGGCTCCCGCGCCTGCGCCGTTCGCGCCCGCCTGAGAGTAGAGCTTCTCGGAGAGCTTTGCAAACGCCTTTTCAAGCGCCTCGGTGTCGTTCTTTATCTGCTCGGTCGTGCCGTCCTTGAGAGTGCTCTTAAGCGTCTCAAGCGCCGCACGGACGTCAGCCTTATCGCTCTCGGGCAGCTTGTCGCCGATGTCCTCAAGGGACTTTTCGCTCTGGAACACAAGGTTTTCAGCCTGATTCTTGGTTTCAACGGCTTCCTTCTGCTTCTTGTCCTCCTCGGCGAACTTCTCCGCATCCTTAACGGCGCGGTCGATATCCTCCTTGCTCATGTTGGAGGAGCTGGTGATGGTTATATGCTGCTCGCGTCCGGTGCCGAGATCCTTTGCGGATACGTTGACGATGCCGTTCGCGTCGATATCGAAGGTGACCTCGATCTGAGGTACTCCGCGGGGAGCCGCAGGAATGCCGTCAAGTGTGAACTTGCCGAGAGTGGTGTTGCCTGCTGCCATTTCACGTTCGCCCTGGAGGACGTGGATCTCAACAGAGGTCTGGTTGTTGGCTGCGGTGGAATACACCTGGCTCTTCTTCACCGGTATGGTGGTGTTGCGGTCGATAATGCGGTTGAACACGCCGCCGAGCGTCTCGATACCGAGAGACAGAGGCGTTACGTCAAGCAGGAGCAGATCCTTCACGTCGCCGCCGAGAACACCGCCCTGGATAGCTGCGCCGATAGCAACGCACTCATCGGGGTTGATGCCCTTGAAAGGATCCTTGCCCATGAACTTCTTGACGGCTTCCTGGACAGCGGGGATTCTCGTCGAACCGCCGACGAGAAGCACCTTGTCAACGTCGGAGGGCTTGAGACCCGCGTCGGAAAGCACCTGACGTGTGGGCTGCATGGTGGCGTCCACAAGGTCGGCTGTCAGTTCGTTGAACTTTGCCCGGGTAAGAGTGGTCTCAAAGTGTACGGGGCCGCTCGCCGTTGCGGTAAGGAAGGGCAGGTTGATGTTGGTGCTCGTCATACCGGAAAGCTCGATCTTTGCCTTCTCGGCAGCCTCTTTGAGTCTCTGAAGCACCATCTTATCGCCGCGCACGTCGATGCCGTGCTCAGCCTTGAAGCTGTCTGCCATCCAGTCGATTATGCGCTGGTCGAAGTCGTCGCCGCCGAGGTGGTTGTTGCCCGCGGTGGCAAGCACTTCAAACACACCATCCGAGATCTCAAGAAGCGAAACATCGAATGTACCGCCGCCGAGGTCGAAGACCATGATCTTGCCGTCTTTGTCCTTATCGACACCGTAGGCAAGTGCCGCAGCCGTCGGCTCGTTGATTATACGCAAAACGTCAAGTCCCGCGATCTTGCCGGCGTCCTTTGTAGCCTGACGCTGAGCGTCGGTGAAGTACGCAGGCACGGTGATGACCGCCTTATCGACCGGCTGTCCGAGATAAGCCTCGGCATCGGATTTCATCTTGCGGAGTATCATTGCGGATATCTCCTGAGGGGTGTAGCTCTTGCCGTCGATGGTCACCTTATAATCGGAACCCATCTTACGCTTGATGCTGGACACGGTGTGGTCGGGGTTGGTGATAGCCTGACGCTTTGCTACCTGACCGACGAGACGCTCGCCGTTCTTTGTGAATGCTACGACGGAAGGCGTGGTGCGCGCTCCTTCGGGATTGGGTATTACAACAGGCTCTCCGCCTTCAAAAACCGCTACGCAGGAATTGGTTGTACCAAGGTCTATACCTATGATCTTTGACATGATTTATTTCCTCCAATATATTGTGAATTTGTTTCTTGTTTTGATTTATGTGATGAGCCACTCAGTTTGCGACCTTTACGACCGCGTGCCTTATGACCTTGTCGCCTTTTTTATAGCCTTTCTGAAAGACCTCGACTACCTGACCGTCACCCGCCGACTCATCGTCAACGTGCATGACTGCATTGTGAAGATTGGGGTCGAATGTCTCACCGTCGGCTTTTATCTCTTCGACGCCGAGCTTTCCGAGCGCTTCGTTAAAGCTCTTGAGAGTCAGCGCAAGCCCGCCGGCAAGGGCCTCGGGGTCCTTGCAGCCCACTGCACGGTCAAGGTTGTCAAGCACGGGAAGCAGCGCGCCTATCGCATCCGAATACGCATCGGCGTAAACCCCGTCCTTTTCCTTTGCCGCGCGGCGGCGGAAGTTATCGTACTCCGCAAGCATACGCAGATACTTGTCGTCGTCCGCTTTTTTCTGAGCCTCGGCGGCTGCAAGCTTTTTTTCAAGCTCCGCCACACGGGCTTCAAGCTTTTTTACCTTCTTTTTATCACCGTGCGAAAGCTTTTCTTCCTCGCCGGAGTCATTTGTCTCCGCAGCATCGGCAGCAGCTTCGCCGGTCTTTTTTTCGGCATCGGCAGTCTTTTCGGCTTCCTCTGCCATATTCATCGTCTCTTTTTCCTGATCTGCCATCGTTATCTCCTGTCTTATTTCGCGCCGTTACTGTCGTCCGGCTTTTTCGCATCGTTTCCGGGAAGTGCCGGCGGCTGTTCTCTGCCGTCGCCGCCTATCATCTCGCCTATCATTCCGCATAGGCGCTCGATCGTTTCAAGCACTCTTGCGTAATCCATGCGAAGCGGTCCCAGAACACCGATAACCCCCACTGTCTTGTCGCCGCGTTTTATCGGCTTGAAGACAAGCGATGAATTGTTCATAACGCTGACGGGCGATTCCGATCCGATAACGACCGAGATATCGTCTGTCTTGTCTTTTGAGACAAGGTCGAGGATCTCTTCCTTGTGTTCAAGCGTCCCAAGCAGATCCTTCAGCTCCTCGGGGTCCGAGTAGTCGGGATACTGCAAGAGGTGATTTATGCCCGAAAGCCTCAGCTCGCCGTTGTCAAACTCGGTCATCGTCTCGTATATCGCTTTGACGATCGGAGTTATAAGCGCCGCATCGGCTCCCATCATTGCCTCGAGCCTCAGCATGACCGGCAGATTTATCTCGTTTGCCGAAAGCCCCGCAACGTTTTCGTTGAGCGCCGCGGCAAGTCTTGAAACGCTCGCCTGAGCCATCGGCGCCGAGAGCCTTATGTGCTTTGACACGACCGAGCCGGTGGAGCTTATCATGATGAGCACGAAGCTGTATTCGTCTATGAACGCCGTCTCGAAGCGCGTGACCGTTACCGCCGCGCATTTCGGCTTTGCCGCAATGCCGGTGTAATTCGTCATCGTCGATGCAAGTCTTGACGCTGTCAGAAGTATCTGATCGACCTCGCTCGTTTTGCTCTTGAGCACCTGATTTATCTGAGCTATCTCGCCCGTCGTCATTGCGTAATGCTCAATGAGCTGATCGACATAAAATCTGTAGCCGAGCTGCGACGGAACGCGCCCTGCCGATGTATGCGGCTGTTCAAGATATCCCATGTCCTCGAGCTCTGCCATTTCGTTTCGTATCGTTGCCGAGGAGCATTTCATGCCCGGAAGCTGCTGGAGCGATTTTGATCCCACGGGATCACCGTTTTCAATATACGACTCGACCACAGCCTTGAGTATCGCTTTTTTACGACCGCTCAGTTCGTCGCCGTACATTTTCTTCTCACCTCCGGTTTGCTTCGTCGTTTTTAGCACTCTTACACATCCAGTGCTAACCGACGCTAATAATATAGCACGAAACGCGCCTGAGTTTGTGCTTTTTAAGTTTATTTTTTGTTAATAAGTTGTGAATTCTGGCACTTGCGGCTTTTTTGTGATAAAAAACGTACTGTTCTGCCCCGCTCGGGTGCGGCAAAAGCCGCCGCGCACGTGGCGCGGCGGCTTTTTCATATAAGTATATGTTGCCCGAAGGCTCAGAGCACGCATTTGAGGAACTGCTTTGCGCGCTCCGTCCTGGGCGCGGCAAAGAATTCGGCAGGCTTGCC
>CAJLZE010000032.1 GCA_905210995.1 uncultured Anaerotruncus sp. | reverse complement strand
GTTGCGCGTTGTGCAGGTTGAACAAAAGGTGCATAAATCTTTGTTTATTTCGCCGCTTGACAACCAAAGAGTAATCGATTATAATGTATCATGTAGTGACATGAGCAAAATCCCATTTGCAGAAATAAGCCCGCAATTCAGCGCAACGCAAGAAAGCCCCCGATCAGGAGGCGAAAAAACGGATTAAGAGAAAGAATCAGGCGAAACGCTTGGAGGATTTGAGGGAACGCATAAGGGACGACTTGTGGGAATGAACTGCAGCAGAGGCAACAGCAAGGAGAGCAATGTGAGCGAGGGTGGCCAAATTGGCGGCAGCGTGCTGCGACTTGACCCATAAACGCTCCTGCCCGGTACGTTTGAAACGGGCATTGTAACGTTCAATCTCGCTACGGAGAGCATAGATTTTCTTGAAAGAAAGAGAGGAGCGGTCGATGGAAAGACGGTAATCGTCGGGAAGCGAGACATACTTGGTAAAGCCGCGATTCATCTTACCGTTGAAAAAGCACTTATGCTGACAAGGGCAAGCAGTATCGTCCTTGGAAGTCCTGTAAGGACAACAGTATTTCTGCCGAAGCCGTCCGCCGGTCCGGTTCTTTCCGGACTTGTGCATGACCAGGCCGGCTTCACATAGAACGGTACCGTTCGGGAGCTTACTCTGATTCTTGGTGTGCCGCGTGTTCAAAGGAATGACGCAGTCGCCATCGTAAACATCCTTGACGGTGTTGTAGATCGCCTTGACATCGTAGCCCTTGTCGGCGATGAAAGTACACTCTTTGAGGGGGATGATGCGATTGGCTTTTTCAAGCATTTCAATGGCGACCGTAGAGTCGGCGACATTGGCTCCCGTTGTCATTTCGCATATGGGGAGACCGGTCATACAGTCCACGAGAATGTGACATTTATACCCCCAATAGAAAGTGGTTTTCTTCTCGTTCTGCTGATTGGATGCGGTATGTACGCCCAAGGCACAGTCCTGGTCGCAGGTCGGGTGGTTTTCGGGATCGAATTTCCGCTGGGCAAAGGATTTTGGGTTGTTCTGCTTGGTGTTTGCTTCCATCGGCGTAGAATCGAGAGCAATAAAAGATGCATCCAAAACACCCATTTCGTAAAGTTCCTTCACCTGTGTTTTCATGACCTCCACCAACAAATCATGATTTATCCGGTTAAAGAACCGATCAAATGTGTGATATTCAGGCAACTTTTTCGTAATGTCGAAGCCGCAATAATAGGCGATCAGCAGGTTGTTGTTCAAATAGTCCACCAAGTCGGTGATATATTCAAAGCATTCGCACTTCATGACGATTCCCGCACGGAGCATCGCGTGGCGGGAATATCCCTGACGTCCTTTGGCATACAAACGCTCGGGAAAGCTGTCCAAATTCAGATGCATGAACAGCCCATCGTAGAATCTTGCTTTGGGCTGACTTGTGAACGATGCAATGTCGTTCATAATTAACTGTCGATAGATAACGGTCATCTCCTTTGGCTATGGATTTCTTGCACCTATATTATACCACAGTTGGTGACCGTTTTCTATACTTTTGTAGTGACAATTCGTTTTTCCTCGAGCCGTTTTGTCTTTATACTACTTCGTTTTTCGTATTTTGCTCGAGGCACTAATAACTTGTATATACAAGCACAAACAAAGCATTTTAGAAAGGATGGTATTCAAAATGAAGCTTGCAGTCGGCTGCGATCCCAATGCAACTGCTCTGAAGCAGCAGATGATTGCCTATGTTGAATCCCTCGGTCACGAATGCGCCGATTTCGGCAGTGACGATCCCATCTACGCCAACACCGCTATCAAAGTTGCCGAGGCCGTGGCCTCCGGCAAGTATGACCGCGGCATCCTCTTCTGCGGCACCGGCATCGGCGTCATGATCGCCGCCAACAAGGTCAAGGGCGCTTACGCTGCCGTTGTCAACAACGTGTATCAGGCCCAGCGCGCTCAGCTGAGCAACAACGCCAACATCATCACCATCGGCGCTCAGGTCACCGGCATCGAAGTCGCCAAGATGATGGTCAAGGAATACCTCAGCTGCACCTTCGATCCCAACTCCCGTTCCGCCCCCAAGATTGAAAGGATCTACGAATATGAAAAAGCAAACAGCTGATCTGCTCCGTCTGGAACTGACCGCGTATCTGTGCCGCCGCAACATCCTTAGGATGATTGAGGTCGGCCATCACGGTCATTTTGGCGGCATACCGGCAGGCGAGATCTACTGAAAGCCGTATCGCGAACGGCTCGTTGGGCTTACTGCCTGCTGTTCTTACGTTCACGGTGTTGCGCGTTGTGCAGGTTGAACAAAAGGTGCATAAATCTTTGTTTATTTCGCCGTTTGACAACCAAAGAGTAATCGATTATAATGTATCATGTAATAAAATCTTCAACAAAAAAGGAGAAAACCAAGTGAAATCAGTAACAAGAATACTGGCGTTCATGTGCGCGGCTCTCATGCTGCTCGCTCTTGCCGCCTGCACTAATCCGGATGGAGGTGAAAGCACTTCCGATACTATCGCAAACAACGATCCCGCCACCACGGATGAGCTTTACCTCGGCTACGAAAAAGACGACATCCCCGATACTCTCAAATATGATAAAAACGACCCTGTGTCTATTCTTTATTGGTCCGATGCCGAAAGAATAGAGTTTGAAGTTGCAGACGATGCAGACGACTCAGACCGTATCGTTTCCGCCATCAAGGCGCGCAACCAGGTCACGGAAGAAAGACTCAATGTCACGCTTGACTGGAACGGCCACGACGGCGACGTCGGTGAAAGAGCCAACTTCACCAAGTTTGTCGAGACTCAGGCAAACGCCGGTACGCACTACGACATCATAGCCGCATACAGCCGTACCGCCGGAATGCTCTCCACCCGCGGTTTCCTCCTTGATATCAACACCGTTGAGGACAACCACCTCAACTTCCAGCAGAACTGGTGGCCCAGCACGCTGGTCGATACCTGCACCATCGGCAAGTCGCTCTACTTCGTTTCCGGCGATATCTCCACCAACACCCTGCACTTTATGTACGGTATCTATTTCAACAAGGGTCTTCTGAATGATCGCCAGATGGAGAATCCGCAGGAGCTTGCGCTCTCCAAGAAGTGGACCATCTCGAAGCTCATCGAAATGACCTCCGACACATACCAGGATCTTAACAATAACGGTCAGAAGGACGCCGGCGACTTCTTCGGCTTCGGCACCGTCAATTTCCATTGCGATGCTTTCTATACCGGCTCGAACCTCAGACTTGTCTCTCAGGACGACGACAAGGTGCTTATCATTTCTCCCGACTTCAGCAGCGAAAAGACCATAAACCTTGTTGATCAGCTCGGCAGATGGCTCACCACCGATTCCTGCATCACGGCGGGCAAATATCAGGAGTCGTTCGTCAACGGCGACGGTCTGTTCGTGCTCAACCGTGTTTACATGGCTGACGCTCAGAACTCCTGCGGTCTGAACGCAGTTGAATGGTCATACGGTATCGTTCCCGTTCCGCTTTACAATGAGGATCAGGAAAACTACGTTACCGTTATGGGCAACCCCTTCACCCTCTATGCGATAGGCAACGGCTGCTCCGACCCCTCCCGCTCCACTGCGGTGCTTGAGGTGCTTGCTTCCGAGGCATACCGCCGCACGACTCCCGCGATCTTCGAAGTCAACATGAAGCTGCGCTATGCAAAGGACAATATCGACGCTCAGATGTTCGATATCATCCGCAGCACCGTCAGCTACGACCTCGGCAGAATATACTCCGACGATCTGCTCTTCATGAGCGAGATGCCGTCAAAGGCTGCAGTTGCCGGAACGTCATGGAACACCGCTCTTCAGAGCAAGGTCAACGGACTTACGATAAAGATCAACAAGATAGTCTCCGACCTTGAAAAGAACGCGAATCTTGCAAGATGACCGAAAATAAATAATACCTTGAATATGGGCTGCCGCGCTTTGCGCGGCAGCACTGTTTTTTCGTGCCTGCGGCATCAAAAAGGCGACTGAAAATCTTGTGCGACTTTCGGAGAGTGCTGTTGCGCAAACCAAATTTGATAATGTAGGGGAGGGGCGACCTCGGACTCCGTCCGTCGCTCAGCCCGGCTCACCCTCCACCACGGCTGCGGATGGGTAGAGATAAAGCCCGGAGCCGTGATTTTTTCGGGCAGAATGTCCTAAAAAAACGTGGGGCGTTAAAAAACTCATTATGAGTTTTTTAACGCCTTTTTTCGGTGCGGCGGGGTGCTGTTTCAGTTTTTGCCCGTCACCATAGATGCGACGTTTTTCATCATGCCGCCCACGGTGTCAAGCGTCTTTCCGGCGCGCTTCACCATGCGGCGTGCGCGCATGGGCTTGGAATTGTATGCGGCAATACCGACGCCCATTACGGCGCCCATCATGACCGTTCCCGCGGCAATTCCCGCCGCAGTCTTCATTTGTTTATCTGTCATAAGAAATACCGACCTTTCATTTTGGTTCGGTATTATTCTTCTCCGCGCGACGCCGATATATACGCGAGCTTGCCGCGCGTGATGTTATCTGCGCATGGGAGTTATGCCGCGGCTCTGCTCGAGCGCACGTGCGGCTGCTGCAAGGGCGCGTTGGCGTAGCCTGAATGCACCCGCGCGCGAAAGGTCGAGCATTTCGGCGCATTCCGCGACCGGAATTCCTCTTATGTAATGATAATACAGCAGCATCCTGCCCGTCTCGCCGCAGGGCAGGGAAGAAACAAAGCTCCTCACCGCGCAAAGTCGCGCACGAACGAGCGACAGGTCGAGCTCGTCCTCGCGCTTTTCTTCGTCGTCGCGGTCAAAACCATCGTCAAAATATTCGCGTGCATATCTGTCGGCGCGCAGCATGCGGCATCCGTGCCGATAACTTTCAAGGTAGAGGCGCGCCGCCTCCAGCCCGTCGGCAGACGGCATGCGGCAGCTTTCGCGTTGTTCATCCGAGATCTTTACTTCGTCTTCCTTCATTCAGAACTTCCTTTTCCGTTTTATTTTAGTCCGCATAAGCGGAATATTTCGAGCTATGATTCCGTGCTTCCGAATTATGACCCGCGCGACCGATCCGAAACGGCTTTTGTCGGGACGGTGTGATGTCATGCTCGGCAAAAGACGCGTTTTTCGCAATTATTTTGACCTTTTAAACCTTCGGTCGCTTGACAAAAAGGTATTTTCGGCTTATAATAAGAGGGCAAAGAGTGCGCGCGGTGTGCTTCGTATTTACCGCTGAATGAATTATATCACATATGCGTAATAATGTCAAGTGCTATTACGCATAAACGTAGTAAAATGTGGAGGACAGCTCCGCACATTTTTGCGATATGAAAGGAAAAGGATCCGCCGTCATGGATTATCAAGCCTTCGAGCGGCTGCTCGCCGCAAAAAAGACCACCGTCTATCGCGTGGCAAAGGAAACGGGAATATCAAACTCGTCGTTTTCGGATTGGAAACGCGGCAGAAGCTCGCCGAAGCCGGATAAGCTTCAAAAGCTTGCCGATTATTTCGACGTGCCGGTGGAAACACTTATGGGTACGCCGTGCGCGCATACGCAGTCACGCACGGCGGCGCTTGCCGAGAGCATGGTCCCCGTTATCGGGGAGATACGCGCCGGCAGCCCGATAATAACCGAGCAGACGCTGATGGGGCACGAGGTCGCCGACATTCCAGACGTTGACGATTATTTTTATCTTCGCGTGCGCGGCGACAGCATGAAGGATATCGGCATGATAGACGGTTCTCTGGTGCTCTTCCGCAAGCAGCAGTATGCCGACGAGGGACAGATCGTTGCGTGCCTTGTCGGTGGCGAATCTGCGACGGTAAAGCGCTTTCACAGGCACGGAAAAAATATTTTTCTCATGCCCGAAAACCCCGATTACACGCCGATACGGCTGTCGGTCGAAGATTTTGAGAGCGGCGAGGCGCGCATACTCGGTGTGGCGTGCGAGATAAAGATAAAGCTCTGAACACACTATTATTATTTGAAGGAACAACATGACCATACTCAGCGTAAACGATATTTCGCTTTCCTTCGGTCCGAAGGAAATACTGAAGGACGTGTCCTTTGCCCTTAACGAAAACGACCGTCTCGGCATCGTCGGGTCGAACGGCTGCGGCAAATCGACGCTCCTTTCTCTCCTGCTCGGCAGGACAGAGCCGACGACGGGCAGCGTTTATATAAATCAGAACACGACTGTCGGCATTCTGACGCAGGACTGCGCCTTCGAGCTTGCCGACGGCTGCGGCGGCACGGTGTGCGAGCAGATGTATGCGGCGTACCCCGAGTTTATCTCCGCCGAGGCGCGCATGAATGAGCTGACCGAATGGATGGAGGCGCATTCGGACGAATCCGAGACCGCCGGATATCTTTCGCGTGCAAAGGAATATTCCGATCTGCACGACCGCTATGTCGCGGACGGCGGGCTTACCTTCCGTTCGCGCTGCGATTCCATACTCGGGCATATGGGCTTCGGCACCGACGATGCCGCGCTGCCGGTGGGAGCGCTGAGCGGCGGTCAGCGCACGCGGCTCGCGCTTTCGCGCAGGCTCTGCCGCGAGCCGGACATCCTCATGCTCGACGAGCCGACAAACCATCTTGACGCCGAGACGCTCGTGTGGCTTGAGAACTATCTTGCATCCTATAAAAAGTGCCTTATCGTCGTGTCGCACGACAGATATTTTCTTGACCGCGTTACCGATAAGACGCTGATGATCGAGTACGGCACCGCAAAGCTTTACCGCGGCGGATACAGCGCGTCGGCTGAGCAGCGCCGCATTGACCGCGAGATATATGAAAAGCATTACCGTGAGCAGCAGAAGGAGATCGCGCGGCAGGAGGCATATATCGCACAGCAGCGCAGGTGGAACCGCGAGCGCAACATAATCGCCGCCGAGAGCCGTCAGAAGCTGCTTGACAAAATGGAAAAGCTCGAAGCGCCGGCGTCGGAGGAAAAAACGGTCAGAATGCAGTTTTCGCAGGGCATTCCGAGCGGAAACGATGTGCTT
The DNA here is from genome assembly GCA_905210995.1 of uncultured Anaerotruncus sp. Classification (GTDB taxonomy): domain Bacteria; phylum Bacillota; class Clostridia; order Oscillospirales; family CAG-272; genus CAG-390. Next base: position 18,980 of record CAJLZE010000032.1, on the reverse strand, counting down.
GAGGCGCGGGATCTCGGCTTTTCGTACCCCGGCGGGGCGCCGATCTTCCGCGGTATGAACTTCAATATCAAGCGCGGTGAGCGCATATTCATCGTCGGACCGAACGGCTGCGGCAAATCTACGCTCATAAAGCTGATAATCGGCAAATTCCGCCCGACAGAGGGCGCGCTCGACCTCGGGCACAACATCATGATCGGGTATTACGATCAGGAAAACCAAAGGCTTTCGGACAACAATACCGTGCTTGAGGAGCTGTGGTCGATGTACCCTGCGATGAAGGAGCACGAGGCGCGCCGCGCGCTCGGGACCTTCCTGTTCCGCGGCGACGACGTTTTCAAAAAGGTCGAGGTGCTTTCGGGCGGCGAGCGTGCGCGGCTGACGCTCGTCAAGCTGATGCTGTCGAAAATGAACACGCTCATCCTCGACGAGCCGACCAACCACCTTGATATCGCCTCGCGCGAGGCGCTTGAGGAGGCTCTCGGCGAATATGACGGAACGCTCATCTGCGTGTCGCATGACCGCCGCTTTGTGGGCAACACCGCAACGCGCATTCTCGGCTTTGACCGCGGCGGCAGGCTCATAAGCATGCCGGTATCTCACCGCGGTGCGGCATGGGACGAATGGATAGCCGAAAGCGAACGCCGCACGGCTGAGGGGCAGCCCTCAAAGCCCGCGCCCGCAGCTCAGAGCAACCGCGAGATATACCTGCGCAGCAAAAAGGAAGCCGCCGATGCGCGCCGTGCCGCAGCACGGCTCGAGCGGCTGAAAAAAGAGCAGGCGGAGCTTGAAGAAGAGCTTGACCGACTGAATGCCGAGCTGTACGGTCCCGCAGCGGCGGATTATGTCCGCGCGGGCGAGATCACGGCGCGCATCTCGCAGGTCGAGGACAGACTTATGGAGATATACGGAGAGACGGACGCGTGAGCAAAAGCTCACGCGTTTGCCTTTCTTACGGCGGCGAAAATCATACATCAAAAGCTGTTGAATCGTACACAATTTTATGATATGATATTGCACGCCGAGCTTCGGGTGACGCTGACGGGTACCCGGGGACGGCGGGAGCGGTATATATACCCGAAAGATCCGGATGCCTTATGATGTCCGGTGATTTTTTCGCTCCCGAAGCAATAATTTCGAATTTCCGATCGGAGTCTGACCATGAAATACGTGTCGAAGAAGCATTTTGACAGTGCGCAGAATATGGATATGACCGAAGGGTCGCTGTGGAAGAAGATCCTGCTGTTCAGCATGCCGCTTATGGCGTCCCAGCTCCTTCAGGTGCTCTTCAACATGGCCGATGTTGCCGTCATAGGCAATTTTTCAAGCTCGCTTGCGCTGGGGTCGGTCGGATCGACGACGATACTCGTCACCCTCTTTACCGGCGTGCTCATCGGCATGGGCAGCGGAGTCAACGTGCGCGTCGCTCAGTTCCTCGGTGCCAAGCAGAAGCGCGACACCACCGAGACGGTGCACACCTCGTTTATACTCTGTACCCTTGCGGGGGTCATAATTGCCGTTGCGTGCTTCGTTCTGGCGCGTCCAATGCTCACGCTCATACATACAAAGGACGAGCTGATCGACGGTGCGGTGCTTTATTTCCGCATATACGCGCTCGGAATGCCCGCGCTCGGTATATTCAACTTCGGCAACGCCGTGTTGAGTGCCGAGGGAGACACCCGCCGCCCGCTGGTCTATCTGACCTGTGCCGGCATTGTCAACGTTATTCTCAACCTTGTTTTTGTCATAGTCTGCGGAATGTCCGTTGACGGTGTGGCGCTCGCAAGTATAATCTCGCAGTACATTTCGGCGTTTCTTGTGCTTTTCCGTATGGCAAAAGACAAAAGCGAGTGCGGTTTGCGCCCGAAGCTTATCCGTTTCTATCCCGGAAAGGTCAAAAGCGTGCTCATGCTTGGCATACCCGCAGGACTTCAGAACGCTATTTTTGCCGTCGCAAACCTCTTCATACAGTCTGCCGTCAACTCCTTTGACCATGTAATGGTCGAGGGCAACTCCGCCGCCGCCAACTCCGACGCGATAATCTACAACGTCATGGCGGCGTTCTACACTGCCTGTTCGACCTTTATGGGGCAAAACCTCGGTGCGGGCAAGCGCCGCCGCGTGCTCAAAAGCTATCTTGTCAGTCTTTGCTACTCTTTTGTTGCCGGCGCGGTGCTGGGACTTCTTCTCCTTGCCTTCGGCAATGAGTTTCTTGCCATTTTCACCAACGACCCCGAGGTCGCCGCTGCGGGAATGCACCGTATCATGATAATGGGCTTTTCCTACATGGTTTCCGCGTTTATGGACTGCACCATTGCCGCCTCGCGCGGTCTCGGCAAGAGCCTTGTGCCGACTATAGTCGTTATTCTCGGCTCCTGCGTTTTCCGCGTTGTGTGGGTATACACGGTATTTGCGCATTTCCGCACCATACCGTCGCTCTACCTCCTTTATGTTTTCTCCTGGTCGATAACCGCCGTTGCCGAGATTGCCTACTTTATCGCCGAATACCGCAAAATAGTTGTTTAAAACTCGTGTGACGTTTTTTAAAGCTCGGGTGGCGTTGGTGCGGGTTTTGAACTTCATACCCCGACGGCGGCGCGAGTGCAGGTTTATATCAACTGTGGAGATGTAGCTACATCAGAACATTATCTTTTTTTGACCACGGGTGGCGTTGGAGCAGGCTCTGAACTATAGAGTCAGATCATCATTTTGCATTCCGCTGCCCCGTCGCGTTCAGCCGTGCAGGGCACGGCGGATGAGGTGGTAAAAAAGATCCCGCCGCAGCGGGATCTTCCTTTTACTTTAATGAATTTTACTCCCTCAGTCGCCTCCGGCGACAGCTCCCTCAAGAGGGAGCCTTGGCAGGACTCGGAGCTTAAACCTACTACATGGCTACTGCCGTAGGGGAGGGGTTTACCCCTCCCGTGAGCGAAATCTGTGCTCGTTTAGCGGGAGGGGCAAGCCCCTCCCCTACTTTAGCAAATTGTATTTTCGGGATGCGCCCGCCCCTACATTATCAAATCTTGTTTGTGCGGTTGCGTTATCGGGCTTCACCAAGCACACCATACCGTATATTATCAGATTTTGTTTTTCTTTTGTTTTCCGGGAGCGGCGGTCCTTGTGGCACATCCGTCACACAAGCTCTATTGCCTGCGGTTTGAGGGTGCCGTTCGTTTCGATTATGTCGGCGCCGAAGCGGTTGACCGCATCGTCAAGCTCCGAGACCTCGGAGATCAGCCATATACCGACCTTTCCGTACTTATGCAGCTCTGCGCAGAAGTCCGCGTCCGCTTTCCTGCCTTTGAACCATGCCGTTGCGTGATTGTCATACGGTATCCACACCGTCAGCCTGTCGCCCGCAATGCGTGCGGCGGAGGTGAGCGCCTCGTCGGTCAGCATTCCGTCATAGTGCATCTCGGCACGCGGGAACTTTGCCGCAAGCCATGAAAAATAGGGCAGCGTTTTGCAGGTGAAGGCGATTTTGTCCTCCATGTCCGCTTCCTTTATCGTGCGGCAGAAAATTTCGAAGCGCTCTTCGTTGAAGCTCTCAAAAACGTTGTCCATCTTGAGTGTCACGCCCTTGCCGCGCAGGAACACAAGCGTTTCGGCAAGCGTGGGTATGCGTGTGCCGCGGAACTCCTCACCCTTGAAAAGGCCGGCGTCGAGCGCTTTTATTTCGGCAAGCGTCAGCGTGTCGGCGGGCGTTTTTTCGGCTATCGTCTCTCCCGCATCGGTGCGGCAGGTGCGGTTGACCGAGCCGTCGTGAAGCATTATGCACACATTGTCGCGGGTGAATTTCGAATCCATCTCTATCACCTGATAACCCTCTTTTACGGCTGCGTCATAAGAGACCAACGTATTTTCGGGATAAAACGCGGAGTCGCCGCGGTGTGCCTGAAATCTGAAGTTTTCCTTGCTCATTGCAATATTCCTCTCCGTTTCCGGTCATATCGGACCGTAAACATTATATCACGCGGCGGCGCATTTTTCAAGTCTTGACAAACGGTACGCCGACGTTATATAATTATAGTACATTTACGGAAAGGCGGATCACAAAATGAATTTTAATCTTTCCTGCTGCAAGGATTTTTCCGCGGAATACGTCGTCCGCGATACGGAGGACGGCATCCGCGTCGTTCATATTTCTGCCGATGCGACGGACGGGGCGAGGACGCTCGATCTTAAATTTTCGTGGCAGATACCCGACGTGCGCGTCAACCTCGTATGGACACCGCTCGGCTATACGAGCCGCAATATAGGTGCGAACTGGAGCGGATATTCCGAATCATATGCCATGCGCGGCGCGCCCGTGATCTCCGATCTCGATTATTCCGACCGCAACCGCCAGACTATAGCCTGCTCCGATGCCGAGAACTCGGTAAAGATGCACACCGGCGTCGTTGAGGAGACGGGGATGCTCGACTGTGTCGTAAAGATCGCCGTTGCCGCTCCCGTGGCGCACTATGAGTGCGACGTAAGGATAGACACGCGCGACATTCCGTTTTACCGGGCGGTGGCCGATGTGCGTCGCTGGTGGGAGACATATCCCGGAATGAAGCCGATGCCGGTGCCCGATGCGGCGCGCGAGCCGCTTTATTCGGCATGGTACAGCTATCATCAGAGGATAGACGTTGATGCGATAGTCGATGAGTGCAGATATTTTTCAAAGCTCGGCGCCGAGGTGCTGATAGTTGACGACGGCTGGCAGACCTCCGACAATTCGCGCGGCTACAACTACTGCGGCGACTGGCAGCCCACGCCGGATAAGGTGCCCTCGATGCGTGCGTTTGCCGACGCGGTGCATTCGACGGGAATGAAATTCATGATCTGGTATTCGGTGCCCTTTATCGGCTCGGGCAGCGAGGTATACAAAAAATTCGGCACAAAAACGCTCAACCGCTGCGGCAGCTCGGAGACGTATGTGCTCGACCCGCGTTATCCCGAGGTGCGCGAGCATCTTATCGAGCTTTACCGCCGCGCCGTCACCGATTGGGATCTTGACGGTCTGAAGCTCGATTTTGTGGATTCCTTCCGCCAGAACAACAATTTCTGCGAGGGGATGGACTGCCGCTCGGTGCACGAGGCGGTGGACAGGCTCATGAAAGGCGTGTCGGCGGCGCTGCGTGAAATAAAACCGGACATTCTGATAGAATTCAGACAGAGCTACATAGGACCGCTCATGTGCACATACGGCAATATGTTCCGTTCCGGTGACTGCCCCGCAGACAGCTTTACCAACCGCCAGCACATACTTGCGCTGCGCATGACGAGCGGCGGGACGGCGGTGCACTCCGATATGGTGATGTGGCACCCGGACGAAAGCGCCGAGGAGGCTGCGTATCAGCTCACCGCCGTGCTATTTTCGGTGCCGCAGATATCCGTCCGCCATTCGGCTCTCACGCCGCGGCAGGCGGAAATGGTCGCCGACTATCTTGTGTTCTGGAAAAAATACCGCAACGTGCTGCTTGACGGTGAGATGAGCTATTACGGCTGCGGTGCCAACTTCCCGTTTGTCTCGTCGCGCCTCGGCGATACCCTTGTCGGCGCGGTCTATTCCGGCGGCGTCGCCCACATCGGCAGCATGGCTGAGGAGACCGTTATCGTCAACGCCTCGCCCGACCGCCGCGTGATGATCGACGCAGACTTCTCCGGCGAATACTGCTATACCGTTTATGACTGCACGGGCAGAGAGACGGCAAGCGGCAGGACCTCGCCCGGCGTCACCGGACGCATCGACGGTGTGCCCGAAAACGGGCGCATCGTGCTCACAAAATACAGATATTGATCGGCATCCCGGAAAGCGCGCAAAAAATGACCCAAGGCTATCCTGCAAATTATCATACTCACACTCCCCGCTGCCGCCATGCCGTCGGCAACGAAGAGGAATACATTGCGTTCGCACTTGAGCGCGGGCTGAGGATACTCGGCTTTTCCGACCATACTCCGTATATTTTTCCCGACGGATATTATTCGAGCTTCCGTATGCGCCCCGAAGAGGCGGAAGGGTATTTCGAAACGGTAAGGGGGCTGCGCGACAAATATCGCGGACAGCTTGAGATATACGCGGGGCTTGAGGCAGAGTATTATCCTAGGCATTTCGGCGCATTGCTCGATTTTCTGCGCCGCTTTGAGCCGGATTATATGATCCTCGGTCAGCATTGCATAAACGACGAGTACGACGGTGTTTATTCGGGCGATCCGACCGATGACGAGAGGGTGCTCTGCCGATATGTCGATCAGCTCATCGAGGCATATGAGACGGGCTGCTTCACCTATTCGGCTCACCCCGACCTCATACATTATACCGGGCCCGAGGCGATATACGAAAAGCATATGCTGCGCCTTTGCGAGAGCGCAAAGCGGGAGAATATGCCGCTTGAGATAAATATGCTCGGCATTTCGGCGCGGCGCAATTACCCGGACGAACGCTTCTGGCGCATTGCCGCCGGCGTCGGGTGCGAAGCCGTTATAGGCTCCGACGCGCACAAGCCGTCGGCTGTAGCAGCCCCTGCGGCGCTTGCAAAAGCCGAGGAGCTTGCGATGCGCTGCGGCATACACGTGCTTGAAACGGTCGAGCTCAAAAAGCCGGTGTGAGCAGACATGAACAATTGACAAAAGGAAGGCTTTGCGCTGCAAAGCCTTCCTTTTACTTTAATGAATTTTACTCCCTCAGTCGCCTGCGGCGACAGCTCCCTCAAGAGGGAGCCTTGGCAAGACTCCGAGCTTCATTTTGCTGCGTCTAAAAGAGATCAATACTTTGTGCGTTTGTGTGATTTTAAATTTGACGCAGGAACCATGGTATCCGCAGGCATTAAGTAAGCCTCCCTCACCGAGGGAGGGGGACCGCGCAGCGGTGGAAGGAGTTTTCTTTTAAATTCGGGTGACGTTGGAGCGGATTTTGAGCTTCATACCCCGACCGTGACGTGAGTGCAGACTCATATCTGTTGTGGAGATATAGTTACATCAGAACATTCTCTTTTTTGACCCCGGGTGGTGTTGGAGCAGATTTTTAACTTCGTACCCCGACCGCGGCGTAAGTTCAAATCCATATCTCACTACATGGCAACAGCCGTGCGGTTTGATACGATTTTTTCTTTTATTGTTCGGTCGTCCTGCGGCACGGCAGAATAAGGCTGGGAAAGGCCGAGGGCATTTGCTCTCGGACCTTTTTTACACCGGCATTCATTTTTTCTTGCCGTAACACGGCATGATCGGCGCACCCGGCGGGTGCATACGGCGATATTTTCGAGCATCACGACCGCCACTTATTTTTGTAGCAATCAAATTTCACATTTTTCGCCCCTGCAAGTTGCGATTCATGTGCACAAATGTCCGTTTGTGACGCATTTTTGTATATTAAAATTAACATTTGCTATTAACAAACCGCTTTTTGTCTGCTATAATGCAAATGTAAATAAGACGTGTCGTTTATTAACAAAACGCCGCGCTTACAATCAGAAAAGAGGTACAATCAATGCGTAAAACACTTTCTGCAATCCTCAGCGTCATTATGATCCTCTCCGTGCTGTCGGGCGGTCTCGTATCCGTTTCCGCCGCAGACGGGACGGCAGTAAGCACCGCCGAGGAATTTGCGAACATGAAGCCCGACGGCAAGTACTACCTTGCTGCCGTCATCACGCTCACCGCCTCCTTCGGCGAATTCAGCGGGACCTTCGACGGCAACGGCAAGACCGTTACCACCTCCGTTCCCGTTTTTGCCAAGGTGACCGGTACTGTCAAGAACCTCACCGTCGCCGGCGAGATAAACGGCACCGACACGGTGGCTGCCCTTGCCGTCGAGGCAGACGGCGCTACCATCGAAAAAGTGACCAACAAGGCAAACGTCAACACCTCAAAGGGCCATGCTGCCGGCATCGTTGCTCTTCTGAACGGTAATGCTTCCACCGTTGCGGGATGCACCAACAAGGGCAAGATCACCAACTCCAGCAGCACCGTTCACGACAGCGTTGCGGGCATCGTGTGCAAGATATATGCTGCTTCCAGCGTTGTTGACGGGTGTGTCAACGAGGGCGACGTCACTGTCGCAAAGACTGCCGACGGCGGTAACGGCAATGCCGCGGCAGGTATCGTGGCGCGCACCGACTTCAACAACAATGCGATCAACATCACAATAAAGAACTGCACCAACAAGGGCAAGATCTACGGTCATCACTGGACCGGCGGTATCTGCGGTCTCATCGACCTTACCACCACCATCACCGGCTGCGTGAACTACGGCGACATTGAGTCCCGCAACAGCATCGCGGGCGGTATCGCGGGACGTCTCAGCTCCGGCGAAAAGGTCGCATCCCCCGAAAACATCGTTTTCACTCTCAAAAACTGCACCAACTACGGTTCTGTTATCGGACGCGATGACGAGACTGCCGGTATCGTCGGCTGGGTCGAGCGCGTCATCTACATCGAGTACTGCTTCAACTACGGCAATATCTCCAGCCCCAACAAGGGTGCTGCGGGCGTCGTCGGTCACATCGGTGCCGATTCCACGCCTGCCGACAATCACAAGGTCTCCAGTGTCAAATACTGCGGCAACGAAGGCACTATAACCGGAACCTCCGGTAACATCGGCGGCGTTGTAGGCTATGTTGCAGCCAAGAATGACGAAAACGACAAGATCTACGCCGACATCTCCTACTGCTACAATTTCGGCGAGGTCAATTCCACTAAAAAGGCAAATGCATCCGGCATTCTCGGATACACCAAGTCTCAGTACGTACAGATATCCAACTGCCTCAGCGGCGGCAAAGCTGCAACCGGTGAAGGCGGAAAGACCTTTGTGGTCTATGTAAACAAGTTCAAGCCCGTTGACGGCAGCATCAAGAACAACACGATCGTTGAAGGCGTAGCCGAGTTCGTTTCCAGCGAGGACACCGCTGTCACCGACATCACCGACACCGTTGCGGCGGCTGCAGTCGGCTCCGGCGAGCTTGCATACAACCTCAACAAGGTCTTCGGCAAGAACTTCTTCCGCCAGACCCTCGGCACCGATGCTCACCCCACCACCAAATCGGGCAGCAAGGTCGTCGATCTTGTGGACGGCAAGTATGTCAACACCACGGCGACTCCCGACAAGCCCACTCCTGCGGATCCCAACCCGCCCACAGGCGACAGCGCTCTGTACATTGCAGTCGCGGCGCTCGCAGCCGTGTCTGTTCTCGGCGTGGCTCTTATCCCCCGCAAGCACAACATTGCCGGTTGACCGGTGATATGTGATAACACATAAAGCTCCCCTGCCCGATGCCTTGGCATCGGGCAGGGGAGCTTTTGACTTCCGGTGACGTTTGACCGGATCCGTATCTTAAACACGGCTGCAGCCGTAGGGGAAGTTTGATTTCCACCCGCCTTGGCACTTTTGCCGCTGATGGGCTCTTGTCGAGAACAAGGTAGTTTACAAATTGTGAAGGCACATGGTTTACAAATGCACGGCGGGTGCTTGCCGCTCGCTATATTTCCGGACATTTTGCCTGCTTCACACATTTTTTACCTTCGGTTAATTATAACGCAAAAAAAGCGCGGTAAAATAAAGGCAAGTGTCTTTATGTTACGCGCATATATCTATCCAGTTTACAATTATAGTATAGCACAAATCAACACGAATGTCAACAGGTAAAAGCACACGATTTCACATTTTACAATTTATTAATAATTACGGAGGTACACAAAATGAAAAGTTCCGATGACCGCGCGGCGCGCGGTTCGGGCGGAGCATCGGTCGGGGATGCCGAAAAAGCTGCCGGTAAAACCGCTGCGGAGATCCGTGCCGCCGACGTGACCGCTGTTTCTGCCGCACCTGAATGCCGTCCGTCGTATGCGGAGGTCATTCCGTCCGCCGACGGCGGCCTGTTTTACGGGGCGTTAGGCGCGGCGGCGGAGGCACGAGCCGCCGCGGAGCTGCTGGCGGTCAACCGCGAAACAGCCGTTTACGGTCTTTCTCTCACCGAGAAAGAGGCTCGTTCCCTTGCGGCGGTGCGCACGGAGGCGCTCGCCGACACGGGGCGCGTCGAATTCGGCGGCAGCGCACTGCCGAAGATCGCCCGCTCCTTTGCGCCGTCTCCTTATTCCTCGCGCCGCGGCTGGTATGACGAGCTTGTGCGCCTGACCGAGATATTCTACCGCTTCAAATCCGAAACGGGTGACCGTCTCGGCGATGACGAGCTGCTTTCCATCATGCGCCGCGCGTTCGACGGGAGCTGCGGCGGCTCTGTCGACCTGCTCGAGGGACGTGAGCTCGATATTCTTGCGCGCCGCGTGCGGTCGGGCTATACGGCGGGCACGGAGGAGCTTGACGAAACTCTGCCCGACGACGATTATGACGAAGGAGACGGGAGCGATGGTTTTACAGCCGAAAGAACACTTTTCTGACGCCGCGGAAGAGGCGGCGCTGTTTCGAGCGGACGGCGACTACCTCGACCGCCTCATGGCATTCGGGCGACGGCGCGGGCTTATCGACGACGCGGACGCCGCGCGTCTCGGCGGTGAGGCGTATGAGCTTCTCACTTCCCGCTGCCGCCGCAGGACGGGCGGGAGGAGCAGCTCGCTGCCCGAGAGTGCGGTGCGTGAGCTTTACGCGTCGCTTGCGTATACCGCAGCGCTCGACCTGTGCCGCCGCGGTCCCGAGGGGGCTGTTTCCGCGCTGCTTTCGGGCGGGCTTGACGCGGCACGGCGGCGCGGCAGGCGCATCATCGAAAGAAAGCTGCAGCGTTCCTGCTTTTATTACGGCAGGGCGCTGCGGTATGCGCTGCCCATCGACAACGAAACATACGTCCTCACTCTGCGCGGCGCGCTCTGCGGATTTTTTCGCATTTACGATCCGCTTTTTGCCGCGCATGACCGCAGGATAGGGTGCGACTATCCGACGGCGCTGCCCGTTGCGGGGCTTTGCGGTATAGAATACATTGAAGAATATACCCGCCGCCTTTATTTTGAAAGTCTGTTCTGTTCGGCACTTTCTCCGGATCTTTTGCGCGCCGCGTGCGTGTTTTACGCGCCCGACAGTCGCCACGCCATTTTTTCGGTGATGAGCGCGGTGCTCGAGGGGCTGATACTCGGCAGCGTTGGGGTCGCACTGCCCGCACCGGGCAAAAAGACGAGCCGTGCGGATGTGCTGCGCCGTTTTTATGCCGCGGCGTCGGCGCTCGGGCACGAAAAATATCTTGCATCGGTGTCCGAAACGATGCATCGCGCCGTCGGGAAAGCCGCGGCTGCGGCGGGTGACGGTGAATTCGGCGTTTTTTCCACAGATCGCAACGGCTTTTGCGATTATTGTCTTGCCGCCGCAAAAAAGACCGCCCCGGAGCTTTTATCTGTCTCCGGAGCGGTGATATGAGTTTTTCAACTGCCACGTCGCGTGATCTTCATTGTTTTCAGATCCACCGAGGCGGTGCCGTCGTAGCAATAGATGTTCTGCGGCACGTTCTTTCGCAGCCACACGTTGAAGTCCTTTGAGCCGTACTCGGCGTCGCTTGCGCGCGAGGCGGGCCACATTGCGATCTCGGGAGCCATAAGGCTGTATACCGCGATGTTCCCGTGCGTTCTTGCGTGATGGATGACCTGAAGGATGTCGCATTTCAGACCGCTGCCGTACCAGTCTGCCATCTGCTTTTCGTATTTTTCGCTGAGGTCGCCGGTTATCATTATCCTGCGCCCCGCGACGTCTATCATAAACGCCACGGTGTTTGCGTTGTTGTATGCCATTGCCGCCGTGTCGGGATAGATGTCCTCAGGCGTGTGAAGGATCGTGAACCCTGCGCCGCCTATCGTGAGACGCTCGCCGGTGTGCGGCTTTATCACCTTTGCCGACTTCCACTTTCCGCTCAGCGCGCCGCGCAGCACCGACAGCGACTTTGCGTCATAGTCATTGCCCGCCTTGAGCGCATCCTCATTTATAAAATTGAAGATGACAGCCTCGGGCACCGTGTCGCTGCCGTAGCGGCCGATAAAATCCGCAACGGCTCCTATGTGGTCGTTGTGCGGGTGAGTAAGTATCCACGCGGCGATCACCGGCTTTTTGCCGCCGCTCTGACTCACCATCGTGTCGTATATGTGACGCTCCTCGCCCTGTCCCGCCATGCCGCCGTCGATTATCACGAACGACCCGTCGGGCGCGCGGAGGATGTATGACATACCGTTTATCACCTTGCTGTAATTCAGCCCGACCTGCGTGAAGATGGGATCGGTGCTGCCGTCATGCACCGTGCCGCCGAAATATTCGGGGTATTCGGTGTAATAATTTTCGGGCAGGACTATGCAGCGCAGCTCGCGCTCGGCGGGGTAGTAGGATATCTCAAGGCACTGACCGTCCCCGGCATAGGTGAGAAAAAGATTTTTTCCGTTCTTTTCGGAGCGCAGCCTCGAAAACCCACGGCTTCCGAGCAGGTCCGCATATGCGGTGCAGTCGCTCTCCTCGGCGTCTCGCGCATAGAGCATGAACGTGTCGTCGCCGCAGTCGGTGAGCGTTGCCTCTCTGCCGTTCGCGGGCTGCATTTTCGGTACGGAGTACAGCCTGTCGCCGTATTCGGCGCTGCCGAGCGCGCCGAGAGCCGACGCGGTAACGACGAGCGCTCCGCCCTCGGTGCGGCTGTTCTTTACAAGCTCGCCGAGAGCCGCACACGCCTTTTTGAGCGCGCTGTCGGATGCCGTTGCAACGACGATGCGCCTCCCTGTCGCCGTCACGGTGCAGTCGCCGTATTTAAGGTTTTCGTATGCCTCGCGCGATTCTGGGAAATCCGTGCTTCCGACGAGTATCACGGCGCCGTCGGCACATTCGTCGGAGGTCTTTTGCGAATCCGGCAGGCAGAAGGGCAGGGTGCCCGTCAGCTCAGCTATGCCGTGCTGCAGCTCCTTTGCGCACGCAGACGCAGCCTTGTCTCCCGTTGGATATATCAGGGTGACACCGGAAAGATCGACGTCGGCGGGCGGCGCCGGCTCGGTAACGGTGTCGGAGCTTCCCGTGCCGTCGCCTGTTGGCGAGCACGATGCAAGCGCGGGCAGCGCACAGAGCACCGCGCATATCACAAGACGTTTTATAATAGAGTTTTTCATTTTCGCTGCTCCCTTTTTCGTATCCGTCCCGGTTTGCGGAGTATGCCGCAGCGGGACCGTATGTGAAGATTATATTATACAAGCCCGCCCGACGGAATGCAGTTTTTTATAGCTGACATATAATATTTTATAGTATTCCGATCGCGTCCTCTTGACATCGGTACGTCGTTCAGCTACAATATAATAATACGGAGATGCGAAGGCAGATACGAATCCGGCGGAGGTACGGGTCATGGATATAAATCTTGTATTTTATAATACCTTTTCGGGAAGAGAGGATTTTGAGATGCCGTGCGGGACGCGCAAATGGCACAGTCTTCTGATTCTCAAGGAGGGGTCGATATCCTTTGTCATGAACGGCAGGGAGGATACCGCCGGTGCGGGGGATGCGGTGTTCTTTCCCGCCGACCTTTTCATGCGCCGCCGTGTGCTCGAGCCTATCTCCTTTCACCAGATGGCGTTTTTTGCCGCACCCGATCACCCGTATGCCTCGGCGCTGCGAGCGGGCCGTCTCGAGGTGCCGCGCGGGCATATCCTATCGGCTGTCGAGACGCTTGACAGGCTGCAATACGGCACGATACGTGAGCGCGAGCAGCTCTACTGCGGTGTGCTTGACAATCTCATACTTGAAAATTACGTTTATTCGGGCGGTATGCCGGTAGCAGACCGTTCGACCGATCCGACGGTATACGAAGCGCTGCGCTATATAAACGATCACCTTGCGGAAAAGATCCGTGTGCCGGATATCGCCGCGCACGTTCACCTGTCAAACGTCGGGCTTATATGGAAGTTCCGCAACGTCCTCGGCAGAACACCGACCGAGATGATACTCGTCATGCGCATGCAGTACGCAAAATATCTGATACTCGAAAGTCGAAAGCCTCTGAAGGAGATAGCCCAGCTGTGCGGATATTCAAGCCCGTTTTATTTTTCGAACACCTTTCACAAATATTACGGGTGCCAGCCGAGCAGGTGCGCGAAGCTTATGGACGGGTTCGGAAAAACGCGGGAGAGCCCGTGACGTTTTTTGTAAACCTGCGGTTTAGTCCTATTGACCCCGCGGGTATATAGTGTTATAATAATATACTCATGGACTTAACTACTAAATAAAAAATATCGGTGCATTATGAAAGAAAAGAACAGGACAAAAAGATCTGAAAAAAAGGGGAACGGCAGACTGCTTTACGAGTTCATGCGCGGCTCGAAGCTTCTCTTCCTCGGCGGCATCATCGCTTCGTTCGCGGTCACCGGTGCGGATATGCTCAACCCGCAGCTCATACGCTTTACGGTAGACTCGGTAATAGGCAACGAGCCGGTAAACGTGCCGGGATATGCGCGCGTGTTCGTTGATGCGCTCGGCGGAGTCGAGGCGATAAGGCAAAACCTCTGGACCATTGCCGCAGCGATAGTCGCCGTGGCGCTCGCGGCGGCGGTATGCCGCTATCTGCAGCGCATAATCAATACCAAGGCGGCTGAAACGCTTGTCGAGCATATGCGCAATATGCTTTACGAAAAGATACAGCGCCTGCCGTTCTCGTGGCACATGAAAAACAAGACGGGCGACATCATACAGCGCTGCACCTCGGATGTGGACATGGTGAAAAACTTTCTCTCCGAGCAGCTCATATCTATCCTCCGCATCGTCATTCAGGTCACGATATCTCTCATCGTCATGTACGGTATGGATACACGGCTCGCGGTCGCCGCGACCGTATCGCTGCCGGTCATTCTGATATACTCGGCTGTGTTCGGCAGACGTATCGGCTCGGGCTTCAAAGAATGCGACGAGGCCGAGGGCGCGCTTTCGGCTATCGCCCAGGAGAACCTCACCGGCGTGCGCGTCGTCAGGGCATTCGGGCGTGAAAAATACGAGCGCGACCGCTTCAAGGCTCAAAACGACAAATACTCGGGGCTATGGCTTAAGCTCGCCAAGTATATGGCTGCATTCTGGGGCATGGGAGACTTTATCTCCGGGCTCCAGGTAATGCTCATCATCGTGCTCGGCGTGCTCGCCTGCATCGGCGGAAGGCTTACCCCGGGCGCTTTCATTGCGTTCGTCACCTACAACTCAATGCTGACATGGCCTATGCGTCGTCTCGGAAGAATGATCTCCGAAATGAGCAAGGCGAGCATCTCGGTCGAACGTCTCGGCTACATAATGAACTCCGAGACCGAGCATGACCGCCCCGACGCGTGCGAGCCGGATATGCACGGGGATATCGTTTTTGACGACGTGAGCTTTGCGTATGACGGATGCCCCGAGCTGCTCTCGCACATTTCGCTCACGGTGCCCGCGGGCACGACCGTCGGCATTCTCGGCGGCACGGGCTCTGGCAAGTCAACGCTCGTGCATCTGCTCGACCGCCTTTACGAGCTGCCGGCAGACGGCAGCGGCGGCAGGATAACGATAGGCGGCGTCGATATCGCCGATATCCGCGCGGCATACCTGCGGCGCAATATAGGCATCGTGCTTCAGGAGCCTTATCTCTTCTCGCGCTCGATAGCGGATAATATTTCGATGGCAAGGTCGGATATCGGCATGGAGGATATCCGCGAGGCGGCACGGGTCGCGTGCCTCGACGATACCGTTGAGGGCTTTACCGAGGGTTATGACACATTTGTGGGCGAGAGGGGAGTCACCCTTTCGGGCGGTCAGAAGCAGCGCACCGCAATTGCGCGTATGCTGACCGAAAAGGCGCCCATCATGGTGTTTGACGACTCGCTTTCCGCCGTTGACGCCGAGACCGACGCAAAGATACGCGCGGCTCTCGGAGAAAAGCTCGGCGGCTCCACGGTCTTCCTTATCTCGCACCGCACTGCGACGCTCATGAACGCCGACCAGATCGTTGTGCTCGAGCACGGAAAGATCGTTGAGCACGGCACTCACAGCGATCTTATGAAGATAGAGGGCGGCATTTACCGCCGCATATACGACATTCAGATGTCCGATCCGGACGACGGTGAGGACGCATCGGGAAAGGAGGTGCGCGCATGAGTCAGGCAGAAGTGAAAGATCCGACCAAGGAAAACAAAAAGAAAAAGAACGACAGTTATGTCCGCCTGCCGTGGTTCGGCATAGGGCGCATCATCCCGTTCGTAAAGCCCTACGGCCGCCGGCTGCTCATGATGGCGCTGCTCGGCGTGGTCGGCAGCGCGGTCGATATCGTCATCCCGCTTTTCCAGCGCTATGCGATCGACAACTACATAGTAACAGGCATAACCGATACACTGCCGTGGTTCATCGGGCTGTATCTTGTAACGCTTGCGATCCAGATCATTGCAAACTGCATCACGACATATTCCGCGTCGCGTGTTGAGTGGGGCGTCGGGCACGATCTCAAGCAGGCGAGCTTCGACCACCTGCAAACGCTTTCGTTTTCGTATTTCAACCAGAACAGCGTCGGATACGTCCATTCCCGTATAATGAGCGACACCGCACGCATAGGCGAGCTCGTTTCGTGGTCGTTCATGGACGCCGTATGGAACGTTTCCTATATAGTCGGCGCCATTGCCGTAATGGTGAGGATAAACTGGAAGCTGGCGCTTGCCGTAATTGCCATCGTCCCCGTGGCGGCGCTGCTCATTGCGTTTTCGCTCAATAAGCTGACATCTCTCAACCGTTCGATACGCGAGCTCAACTCCCGCATATCGGGCGACTACAACGAGGGCATTACCGGCGCAAAGACGATAAAGACCCTTGTCGTTGAGGACAAGATGGTGAAAGAGTTCGAAAACGACACGAAAACGATGAAAAAGACCTCGGTCAACGCCTCGCGCTTCCGCGGTCTGCTCTTCTCGTCGGTCTCCTTCTTCTCTTATGTGGCACTTGCCATTGTGCTCTGGCGCGGCGGCATAATCACGATGAAGCAGGCAATGGAGATAGGTACGCTGTCGGCGTTCATGTCTTACGCGCAGGGGCTTATGGACCCGCTGCTCTGGATAATCGATGCATTTTCGAGCCTTATCAACACGCAGGTCAACATCGAGCGCGTTACGCGCCTGATAGAGACGGAATCCGATGTTACAGACACTCCCGAGGTCGTTGAAAAATACGGCGACACGTTTGCGCCCAAGCGCGAGAACTGGGAGCCGCTTCGCGGGGACATCGAGTTTGACGACGTGACCTTCAAATATCCGGACGGAGACGAGACGGTTCTCGAGCATTTCTCGCTCAAGGTGCCTATGGGCACGCGTGTCGCCATCGTCGGCGAGACGGGTGCGGGCAAATCCACGCTCGTCAACCTTGTCTGCCGCTTTTACGAGCCGACCGAGGGGCGCATCCTCATTGACGGACGCGACGCGCGCGAACGCTCGCAGCTCTGGCTGCATTCGAATATAGGCTATGTCCTTCAGTCGCCGCACCTTTTCTCGGGCAGCGTGCGCGATAACCTCCGCTACGGCAAGCCCGATGCGACCGACGAGGAGATAAACGCGGCGCTGAAACTCGTTTCCGCCGACGCTGTCGTTGCGCGCATGGACAACGGACTTGACAGTGAGGTCGGAGAGGGCGGAGATCTGCTCTCCACCGGCGAAAAGCAGCTTCTGTCCTTTGCCCGCGCGCTGCTGGCCGACCCGCGCATCTTCGTGCTGGACGAGGCGACGAGCTCCGTCGACACCGTGACCGAGCAGCTCATCCAGAACGCCATCGAGAAGGTCATGACCGGCCGCACCTCCTTCATCATCGCCCACCGCCTGTCGACCATCCGCCGCGCGGACGTGATCCTGGTCGTGCATGACGGCAAGATCATCGAGAGCGGCACCCATCGCTCCCTCATGTCCGCCCACGGCCCCTACTACCGCCTCTACACCCGCCAATACCGCGAAGAACAGACAAAATCGATGATGGACTAATACATCTTTCATTGCGGCTTCGTAAAAACCGAAAAAATGCTGCAAGTCCAAAGACCTGCAGCATTTTTTATAAGGAGAAATCAAAATGAACTGTGTATTTGACAAAATCCTGTGGTTTCAGCGTAACAATATGGTTATTTGCGCGTTCCTCTGCACGGCCATGGATCGTCGTGTTAGCAGGTTCAAATCCTAAGACATAATCCCCTTCGCCGAATTGCCGCCAATGGATCAGGTGATCAAGGTTTTCTGAATAACGGACAGTCACAGCCAGATTCTGTTGCTCAACCTGATTTTGAACTGTGAAGCTGCAGAAACCATGATCCGGCTGTAAATGCTGCAGATAGATCTGTTCGGCAAAATTCTTGGTCGGAGCATCGCAGCCATCAATGTCTGTGAGCCCACGGATATGGGAGGCATCGTTGTAGCACTCAGCGGAAACCTGATGATGGAAATCAACTTTCGCAGAGGGGGAAACGAGCGGGAAAACGAAATTGATATGATAGGATGTCAGAAGCGGCGTTTCATACCAGCTCTCGTTCGAGATAATATCTTCGACTGTAATCTGGGCACTGTCAAGCCAACTGGTTACTTTTCTGCGCAGAACAAGCCGCTGGCCAAGCGCCATGCTTTCACGGACCGTACCTTCAAAAACCATGCAGTAGCGATCGCCGACCCATTCGCCGCGAGCCGAAACCGTTTCTGCCGGGGTGTTGGAGATCCGGCCGTGCAGACCATACTGACACGCGCTTCCATTCCAACTGTGACGGGCATATCGGCAATTTTTCCGGCTTCGATAAACTCCTCTGCACCGGCAGTTGTGTCGTGATCGACGATACCAGCAGTGCACAACCCTTCTGCTTTTGCTGCAAAAACAGCGGCGGCAGGGGAGTAGGGAGAGAAGGAATACGTGGTGTGGATGTGGCAGTTGATATAAACGGGATTTGCTTCCGGGAACGATGCGGTCTGAACAGCCTTCTGCAGGTTCTCCAGACGTTCTTCACGTGTCGGTGCGTTCAACGCCTGCAGAGTCGCGATGTCGATCATGTTGGTATCCTCCGCCTTATTTCAGCATC